>JAJDVJ010000139.1 GCA_022826205.1 Silicimonas sp.
GTGCTTCTTGAAAAGGCCGAGCTGACCAGCGGGTCGACCTGGCATGCCGCCGGACAGATCACGCGCTCCACCAGTTCATACGGCCTCGGGCGGATGGTCGACTACAATATCGGACTCTATGCAGGACTGCTTGAACAGGAAACCGGGCAGCCGGTGACTTGGCACGGATGCGGCTCGCTGAGGCTGGCCTACACCGAGGACGAAATGGACTGGCTTCGCCAGACGCTCTCGGTCGGCCGCGCACTTGGCTTCGACATCGAACTCGTCGACCCGGAGTTCATTGCCAGCAAGCACCCGTTCTACAGCCTCGACGGCGTGCTCGGTGCCCTCTACACGCCGGATGACGGGCACGTCGACCCTTCGAACGCGACCATGGCCCTTGCAACCGGCGCCCGCCAACTGGGAGTCAGGATCTTCCGCCGCTGCCGCGCCGTGAATGTCTCAACGAACGATGCCGGAGAGTGGGTCGTCGAGACCGAAAGAGGCACGATAACGTGCGAACACGTGGTCAATGCGGGCGGCACCTACGCCCGGCAGATTGGGGAATGGTCAGGCCTACAATTGCCCATGACCTCGATGACGCATCACTACCTGGTCACCGAACCCGTGCCGGAATTCCAGGATCTCGAGAGGGAACTCCCCGTCGTTCGCGACGACCGGCTGGTCTCGGGGTACGTCCGGATGGAACAGAAACGGGGCCTCATCGGGATCTACGAAAAGGAGAACCCGAACTCCGTCTGGCACGACCATTGCCCCTGGGAAGCCGAGAACGAACTGTTCGACGCCGACTACGACCGCATCCTGCCCTGGCTTGCCAATGCCCTTGACCGAATGCCGGTCCTTGCGGAGCTCGGCATCGTGCGGGAGGTGCACGGCGCCATCAGCCATCCGCCGGACGGCAACCCGCTGATCGGTCCTGCGTCGGGCGTGCGCAACTACTGGTGCTGCTGCGGCACGCAGATCGGCATCGGATGGGGACCCGGCCTGTCCCGGGAACTGGCGCGATGGATGGTCCACGGTGCGGCGGACATTTCGATGCGCGGGCTCGATCCTCGCCGATTCGGGCACTACGCGACGAAGGGCTGGCAGGTGACGAAGGCGCACGAGGATTATTGCCTGCGCCACGAAATCCCGTTTCCGGATTTCAATCGCCTCGCAGGACGACCAATCAAGCCCTCGCCCATCCATGACCTGCTCCTGGCAAAGGGCGCTGTGCACGAAGAGGTGTTCGGCTTTGAACGCCCGCGCTGGTTTGCCAAAGACGGCGTCGCGCAGCACGACCACTACTCCTTCCGCCGGAACGTCGTACACGACATTATTGGCGAGGAGGTGCGGGCGGTCCGCGAGCGGGTCGGCATCATGGACATCACGGCGTTCACTAAAGTAGAGGTCGCCGGACCTCAGGCCCACGATTTCCTTGAACGCCTGGTCGCAAACCGGTTGCCGTCCAAGGACGGGTCGGTGGCGCTCACGCACATGCTTAACCGGTGCGGACGGATCGAGCTCGAAACCACGGTAACGCGCCTGAGTGCCGAGCGCTACTACCTTGTCTGCGCCGCGTTCTTCGAGAACGTCCTGATCGACCACCTGTGCAACCACCTTGCCGGTGAAGACGTGGCGATCACCTCGCGCTCCGAAACCTGGTCGGCGCTGGCCTTGAGCGGCCCCCGCGCACGGGACGTGCTGAATGACTGCACGGATGCCGACCTTTCCAACGCCGGCTTCCGCTGGCTTTCGGCCCAGGACATCACGGTTGCCGGCCACCCGTTGCTGGCCCTCAGAATGTCCTATGCGGGCGAGCTTGGCTGGGAACTCCACATGGCGAATGAATCCTGCCGGAAGGTATACGAAGCGCTCTGGGAAGCTGGAACTCCGCATGGAATCGCGGACTACGGCAGCTTTGCGATGAACGCTCTGCGGATGGAGAAGGCGTTCAAGGGCGCGCGCGAACTGACGAACGAAGTGTCGCTTCCCGAAGCCGACGTCATGCCGTTCGTCAGCCTAGACAAGGAATTTCTCGGCGCAGACGCAACGAGACGCAGCGCCAAGGCCGCATCGGAGGGAACATTGCCCTGGATCTGCGCCTATCTCGAAATCGAGCCCGATGATGTCAATGACGGGCATGGCGGCGAGGCCGTCCTGCGGGACGGACAGGTCATCGGCGCCACCACATCCGTCGCCTACGGCCACAGCGTCGGCAAGATCCTGGCATTCGCCTATATCGATCAGGCCACACACATGCCCGACGCGGAGGTCGAGGTGGTGATCGCCGGAATGTCCCGGAAGGGAAGAATTCTGTCAGAGGCTGCCTATGACCCGACCTCGAACCGGCCACGGACTGACGGACGAAGGGTTTGGCGGGGGTTGCCGGAGCGGAAAATTTCTCAACGCGCTTCGGCGCGTAATTTTCGTTGACGGAATTGCCGTTTCTTTCCAATTTCGGCGCGTGTGGAGATACGAGGTCCGTGACGAAATGCCTGCCATAAGGTGCATCGCGACGCTTCGCAGGTCGACCGGTTGCGATCTTGTGACCCGATGGCTGCTCGCTTGGCAGCAGCCACCGACCCGGCCCGATCTGCAACCCGACCATTTGGACCCCGCTCCTTGCCTTCTTCACCCACCTTGCGCCTTGCCATCGATATCGGAGGAACCTTTACAGATACCGTCCTAGTCGACGGTGACGGGCGAATCCTGGCAACGACCAAGACCGCGACAACACCGGCAGAGCCAGCGCTCGGTGCCATTGAGGGTGCCCAACTTGCACTGACCGCGGCATCGACGGCTTGGAACGAAATCGGCGGTTTTGTCCACGGCACCACCCTTGCCACCAATGCGCTAATCGAACGTCGAGGCGCGAAGGTCGGCACGATCACGACCGAAGGCTTCCGTGACATCCTCGAAATTGCCTACGAGCGGCGCTACAGCCAGTATGCGATCAATCTCGAAAAGCCTGACCTGATCGTGCCTCGGACGCAGGCATTCACCGTGGCGGGACGGATGAATGCGCGCGGGGAGGAACTCGTTCCGTTCGACGAAGATGCGGTGGCGACCCTGACCGGGCGGCTTGAGGCCGATGGAATCGAGGCGATCGCCATCTGCCTGCTTCATGCCTACGCGAACCCGGCCCACGAATTGCGGCTGCGCCAGATGCTCCGGGCGGCACTGCCGGACCTGGTGATTTCGGTCAGCCACGAAGTCAGCCCGGAAGCGCGCGAGTTCGACCGGTTGTGCACCACGGTCGCCAACGCCTACATCCAGCCGCTCATGTCCCGCTATCTCGCGGACTTCGAGGCGCGGTTCCGCGCCGCGGGACTGGCATGCCCCATCCTGATGATGACCGCGAGCGGAGGCATGACAACTCTTGAGACCGCGTCGCGCCTTCCTGTGCGGCTGGTTGAATCAGGCCCGGCCGGAGGCGCAATCCTGGCCGCACGGCTCGCCCGCGAGACTGGCAGTGGCCAGGTGCTTTCTTTTGACATGGGCGGCACGACGGCCAAGCTCTGCCTGATCGACGACTTCCGGCCCCAAACCGCCCGGAAATTCGAGATCGCCCGCGCCGAACGGTTCATCAAGGGTTCGGGCATGCCAGTGCGAATTCCAGTCATCGAGATGATCGAAATCGGTGCCGGTGGCGGCTCGATCGCCAGCATTGACAGGCTCGGCCGGATTCGTGTCGGACCGCAAAGCGCGGGTGCGGACCCGGGACCGGCCGCCTTCGGGAACGGCGGCAATCAGCCGACGGTCACGGATGCCGACATCGTGCAAGGGCTCATTGCGCCCGACGGCTTCGCCGAGTCCCGCATCAACGTGAACCCGTGCGCCGCCAAGGCGGTGCTGAAGAGCGCGGTCGGTGACGCCATTGGCCTTGATCCCGAACGCGCGGCTTATGCGGTAACCGAGATCGTGGACGAGAACATGGCGAGCGCCGGGCGGATGCATGCAGTGGAGTCCGGCAGGGGCCTTGACGAACGCACTATGATCGCCATCGGCGGCAATGGTCCGCTTCATGCCACGCGCCTTGCCCGGCGAACCCAGGTGCGCGCTGTCGTCGTTCCAAGGAACCCTGGTGTCGGTTCCGCTGTGGGATTCCTTCACGCACCGGTGTCCTTCGAAATCGTGCGATCACGATACACGACGCTCGAGTCTCTCGATGTCGACGCCATCAACGGCTTCTTCAGAGAAATGGCCAATGAAGCACTCACAGTTGTCAGGGCCGGCGCACCGGACGGGCCATTGACCGAGCACCGGGCGGCATTCATGCGATATCATGGACAAGGACACGAAATCGAGGTCGCCGTCCCGGCCCGCGACCTGGAACCGACCGATACGGATGACCTGCGCAGCGCCTTCGAGGCAGAGTACAGCCGACAGTTTAGCCGCACCGTTCCGGACATGAAGATCGAGATCCTGAACTGGGCGCTACATCTCGCTTCGAAGGTTCCGGACATCGACCTGGCACATGCCGCACCGGCACCGTCCGCCGTAAATCCTGCAGGATCCCGCATGATCCTCTGCGACATCTCCGGAGAATGGCGCGAAGCCGCAGTCTATGATCGCGCGGACCTGTCGAGCGGCGCCCGCCTGACAGGGCCTGCACTGATCACGGAGCCGCAGACAACGACCCTTGTGAGCGCGGACTTTGAGGCAAGAGTGGACGGGGCCGGAAACATCTGGATGACCCGGCAGGACGGAGAATTGCCATGACGGTGGACAACACACGCCTTCAGGTTCTTTGGGACAGGCTGATCGCCGTGGTCGAGGAACAGGGTCAGACTCTCATGCGCGCCGCCTTCAGCCCGATCGTGCGCGAATGCGGCGACATATCGGCCGGAATTTTCGATGCTGAAGGCCGGATGCTTGCCCAAGCCGTGACCGGCACGCCAGGGCACGTAAACACGATGGCAATGGCCGTGAAATCTCTCCGCGCCCGCTTCCCGGCGCAGGACATGCGCCCCGGGGACATCTACATGACCAACGATCCTTGGATCGCGTCCGGTCACCTGAACGACTTTCTCCTGATGATGCCCATCATGCAGGCAGGCCGCCTCGTGGGATTCACCTCCTGCACGTCGCATCTCGTGGACCTCGGCGGACAAGGCATGGGGCCCGAAGGATCGGACATCCATGACGAAGGTCTCCTGATTCCGCCCTGCAAGCTGGTGGGAGCCGGCAAGGTGAACGACCTCCTGCTCGAAATCGTGAAGGCGAACTCGCGCGAACCGATCGCCAACGAGGGCGACATCTATGCGCTGATAGCCTGCTGCGAGGCGGGTGCGGCACGGGTGCGCCAGACGATGGAGGAATTTGGCCTCGCCGACCTCCAGAATCTCTCGCACTACATCGTCGAGACCTCACGCCAGGGGACGCTCGACATCATCGCGGAACTGCCGAAGGGGACTTGGAGGAGCGCCATGACCGCGGATGGCTATGACAACCCGCTGGCGCTGCACGCCGCTCTGACCATTGCGGAGGATCATGTGCTGGTGGACTTTGCCGGCACCGACCGGTGCACCACGAAGGGCATCAACGTGCCGCTGAACTATGCCACGGCATACACGGCCTTCGCCCTTCGCTGCATCATCGGCCCCGACATCCCCAACAATGCCGGCTCGCTCGAGCCCTTCCGGGTCACAGGACCGCCCGGCTGCATACTGAATGCAAGGCCGCCGTCCCCGGTCGCGATGCGCCACACGCTTGGGCAGATGACGCCCGACCTTGTCTTCGGGTGCCTGGCGCAGGCACTGCCCGACATCGTTCCCGCCGAGGGAGCGTCCTGCATGTACGACCTTCCGCTTCGGCATGCGCCCGAAGCGGCAGAACGCGGGGATGTCCAGTTTGCCCTGGAACTCGTCTTCAACGGCGGAACGGGCGCGCGGCCAACCCGTGACGGCCTGTCGGCCACCGCGTTTCCGAGCGGTGTCTGGGGCAGCCAGGTGGAAACCACCGAATCCGTGGCCCCGGTTCTGTTTCACCGCCGCGAACTGCGCAGGGATTCTGGCGGCCCCGGCCGGATGCGCGGCGGACTCGGGCAGCGCATCGAGATCAGCCCCGCGTTGAACCAGGACATGCTCCTGTTCCTCTCCGTCGAACGGGTCAGGAACCCGGCGCGTGGTCGCAGTGAAGGTCTGGCAGGCTCGCCCGGGCGCATCCGGGTCGGCGAGGAGGGGCCGGAACTGTCTGGCAAGGGAGAGGTTCGCATCAGGCCCGGCGAGCGCCTGATCTTCGAGACCCCAGGCGGGGGCGGGTTTGGGGCTCCCGACCAACGCCCGCCTGCCATGCTCGAAAGCGATGTACAGTCAGGGTTTGTCAGTCCGGATGCCGCGCAACATGTCTATGGACGGTCTACATGACCCGCCCACGGCAGCATGTCGCGGCGATGGCGCCCTACGCACTGGCCGACCTTGGGGGGCCGGACAGCCGTCCTGCACCTTCGCTCGCGCAAAACGAGAGCTTCCGCCCGCCTTGCCCAGGCGCTTTCGAAGCGGTCGCGGCAACTATGGCCGATGCGGCGCTGTACCCGGATCCTGACTGGACCGAACTGCGTTCGATGATTGCATCGCACCACGGCATCGACCCGAACGGGATCCTCTGCGGCAGTGGCTCACTCGAACTGATCGGCTGCCTGGCACGCGCGTTTTCCGGTCCGCACCGCGCGGTTCTCGCACCGGAACATGCCTATCCGTATTTTCGCAGCGCAGCGCAGGCAAGCGAGGCCCGATTCGACACGGCACCGGAATCCGACTGCACGGTGTCGGCAGACGGCCTTCTCGAAGCCGTCCGGCCGGATACCGGCTGCGTCTTCCTCGCCAATCCCGGCAACCCGACCGGAACCCGCATCCCGGCAGGCGAGATCCGCCGCCTCCGCAACAATCTCCGCGAGGACATCCTGCTTGTCATTGACGAGGCCTATGGCGAATTCGCAGACCATCTCGATGTTCCCGTCTTCAACATGACCGCAACTGGGAACACGGTCATCCTGCGGACGTTTTCCAAGGCGTACGGGCTGGCGGGCTGCCGCGTGGGATGGGGCACGTTTCCGTCGAGGATAGCGGTCGAGGTCCGAAAGGTCCTGAACCCCAACAACGTCTCCTCCGTCTCGCAGGCCGCCGCGCGAGCCGCACTGCAGGACATCGCGTACATGCGCGAGACTTGCGTGCAGACAGCGGAGCGACGTGACCGTGCGGCACGGAAACTGGCCACGCTGGGCATTCGCTGCCTTGCCAGCTGCACCAACTTCCTCCTACTGGATCTTGAAACACGGGACCTTGCGCGTTCCGCCGAGGCACGGCTCCGTTCCGAAGGTGCCGTCCTGCGCACGCAAGGCGCCGCGGGGCTGCCCAATTGCCTTCGCATGACGATCGGTCCGGCAAGGGAACTGGACAATGCCATCTGCCTGCTTGAGACATGGATCAGGGAAATTTCACCATGACAACATCCCGCGGACGAGCCCGGCTGGGCCTTCTCGTCCCATTCACGAATACGAACCTCGAGCCGGACATGACGCTCATGTGCCCTCCCGGCATCTCGGTCCACGCCGCCCGTCTTGGAGGATATGACGCGGAGCGGATACCGGACGAGTCCCAGATGCAGGGGCTCGGCGCATCGGACATCGACGAGTCGCTCCGCCTGCTCATGGGAGTGAGTCCCGACATCATCCTCTACGGCTGCACTTCGGCAACGCTCGCACACGGGCCCGACTTTGACCGGAAGCTCGCGGATCGAGCCAAGTCCGTGAGCGGCGCCGAGACGGTGACCGCGGCCGGCGCCCTCGTCTCCGCACTCAGGGTGCTGGGTGCCCAAAGGGTCGGCCTTGCCTCGCCCTATGTTCCGGCAATCAACGACATGGCCGTCGCCTTCCTTGCCGAGGCAGGCATCGAAACCGTCCAGAGATCAGAGGTTACGGAGCCGCTCAGCAACGAGGAACAGGGCGCGATGACTCCCGACGAGGTCCTTGCCGCCGGGACCCGCGCCGACCATGACGACTCAGATGCCGTTGTACTCTCCTGCACGGACATGCGTAGCGTCGAAACCGTCGAGCGGCTCGAACGGGCACTTGGCAAGCCCGTGATATGTTCGAACCAGGCCATGATGTTTGAGGCGCTCCGCCACCTTGGCATCGATGAACCCGTTGCGGGATTCGGCATGCTTCTTGAAAGGCCCCGCACATGATCCTCAACGATCTCGCAGAGTTCGTGCTTGGCGCGCCCCGCGTGCCGGAGAGCGCTCTCGACTTCACTGCCACGCTTCTAGTTGACACGCTCGGCGTCACGGCGGGCTCCGCACGCCTCGACGCCGCCCGCATCGCCCGTGACCACGTGGTGCGGTTTCATGCGGCAGGCACACCCACTGAGGCAGCCACCCTTCTCTTCGACGGCCGCAAGGCCTCCATTCCGGGCGCCGCTTTCGCGGCTGCGACGCAAACGGACAATCTTGACGCTCATGACGGCTTCAACCCGACCAAGGGCCATATCGGATGTGCCGTCGTGCCCGCGCTCTGCGCACTTGCCGAACGCGAACCTGCGCTTTCGGCCCGCGACGCACTCACCGCGCTTGCGATTTCCTACGAGGTCGCCGCCCGCGCCGCGCTGTCGCTCCATGCGACCGTCAGCGACTACCACACGTCCGGGGCCTGGAACGCGCTTGGCGTCGCTGCACTTGGTGCGCGGCTGCGCAACCTTGACGCCAACCGGCTCCGGCATGCGCTCGGAATCGCCGAATACCATGGACCGCGCAGCCAAATGATGCGTGAAATCGCAAACCCGACCATGCTGCATGACGGCTCCGGAATGGGCGCGTTCACGGGCCTCACGGCGGTGCTGCTCGCAGAGGAAGGGTTCGAGGGAGCCCCGGCCATAACCGTCGAATCCGAAGATGTCGCGGAACGCTGGAGCGATCTCGGCCAGCGCTGGACGGTCGAGCAGAACTACATCAAGCCCTATCCGATCTGCCGATGGGCGCATGGGGCAATCGACGCCCTCGGCCAACTCGTGGAGGAACACGGGATCGCCGCGCATGACGTATCCGCCATCGACGTGAACACGTTTGCCGAAGCCGCAGAACTCTTCCCCGGAATGCCGGACACCACTTCGCAAGCCCAGTACTCCCTTGCCTTCGCCCTGGCCGCGCTGCTTGTTCACGGCAAAATCGGACCGGACCAGGTGACCGGCATGGCCTTGTCGGACCCCGAAATTGAGGCCGTTGTCGGGAAGATTCGAGTGTCAGAGGATCCCCGTCACTCGGCGCGATTTCCGGAAGGCCGCTGGGCCGACGTCACGGTTCATCTTTCCAACGGTCGCACGATGTCCTCCGGACACGTAAATGCGAAAGGAGGTCCGGAGGCTCCGCTACCGCACGATGCCGTCAAGGCGAAGTTCCTCGACATGACAAATTGCCTCAATCGCGACCGCGCGACGTCCATTTGGGAAATGCGCGACCACCTGACGAATCCCGGCACAAGGTTCGCCGATCTATTGCGGCTCCTCTACCCGCGCCCGGACTCATGACCCAAGCACCACGCGTTCTCCTGCACAACGATGCCACCGCAAGGCATGCGGACAGGCTGCGGTCCGCGTTTCCCCAGTGCGACGTGGTGGAATGCACGACCTACGAGAACCTGCCGGACATGATCCGGGAGTTCAGGCCCGACGTGGTCTTCACTATCCGCTTCGCAGGCAGTCAAGGCTTTCCCCGCGACGCTCTTCTTGCGCCAGGTGGCCCCCGATGGATCGCGAATGGCGGTGTAGGAACGGACCATTTCGGGCAGTGGGATCCAACCAGCACGACGATAACGAACGCCGCCGGGGTGGCGGCGGACATGATGGCAGAATACGTACTTGGCGGCTTCCTGCACTTCACTCTCGACATTGAGGGACTGCGTCAAGACAAGGCGGGTCGCGTCTGGCGCACACGCAACATGGTGCCGCTCAAGGGAATGACGCTCCTGATCGTCGGTCTCGGCCATACTGGGCGTGCGCTTGCCAAGAAGGCCAAGGTCTTCGGCATGCACGTCGTCGGATTGCGCTCATGGCCGCAACCCACCGAATGCGTCGACATTGTGGGCGAACCAGACAACCTCCCTGAATTCCTTGAGGACGCCGACTGCATCGCCGTCTGCGCTCCGCTCACGCCGGCGACCCGCGGCATGCTCGGGCGGACCGAAATTGCCGCAATGGCACCGGGCGTCCTCCTTGCCGATGTCTCTCGTGGCGGAATCTTGGACCAGACGGCTCTCGCAGAGGCGCTTGCCTCAGGCCATGTCGCCGGTGCCGCACTTGACGTATTTGAGACCGAGCCCCTTCCAACGGACAGTCCGCTCTGGGGCATCAACAACCTGATCATCTCGCCGCATTGCTCGTCGGTCTATGACGGCTGGGAAGACGCTTCCTTCGATCTCTTTCTCGACAATCTCGACAGATGGATTGCCGGAAGCCCTCTCAGAAACGTCGTCGACCCGGAGCGCGGCTATTGACCCGAATCGCCCCAAGGCAACGGATCGCCATCGCCGGATTTCAACACGAGACCAACAGTTTCGGCTACGGAACGGCAGGCATGCCGGAATTTGTAATGGCGGATTCATGGCCCGCCCTCGTTGAAGGCGATGCAGTGCGCGACGGAACGCTCGGCCTGAACCTGCCGATCGCCGGCTTCATCGAGGCGGCGGAGGCGTCCGCAAGGATTGAGCTTCATCCGGTCCTTTGGTGTGCCGCCGAGCCATCCGGCCCGGTTACCGACCATGCGTTCGAGAATATAACTGCACGAATTCTCGATGGCCTCGGCAAGGCCGCGCCTCTGGACGGCCTGTATCTTGACCTCCACGGCGCGATGATCACCGCAAGCCACGATGACGGCGAAGGCGCACTGCTTCGCCGCATCCGTGCGCAGCTTGGTCCCGACCTGCCAATCGCCGTCAGCCTTGACATGCATGCGAACGTCACGAACGACATGGTCCGCCATGCCAGTTCGATCAGCATTTATCGCACCTACCCCCACCTCGACATGGGGCAGACCGGCGCCCGTGCCTTGTCCCGCCTGCTGCGCCTGCTCGAAGGCAAGCGGCATGCGACAGCGTTTCGGCAATTGCCTTACATAATCCCCATGCATGCCCAGCATACAGGTTCCGACCCCATGCGCAGACTTTATGGGCTTGCAACCGAGATGTCGGGTGGAGACACAGATGTCGAACTCGCCGTCGGGTTCACAGGTGGCGACATCGCCGATTCAGGCCCCTCGTTGCTTGCCAGCGCCGTCGATCAGGCGAAGGCGGATGCGGCGGCCAACGCTCTTCTCGAAGAGACGCTCACTGCCGAAACGGAATTTGACTGCACGCTCCTCACGCCCGAGGAAGCCGTGAAAGCCGCATTGGCATTTCCTCCCGGCCAGCCCGTCACGATTGCCGACGTGCAGGACAACCCCGGCGGCGGCGCGTCATCTGACACGACCGGGCTCCTAAAGACGCTCGTGAACACCCGGGGAAGGCAGGTCATAGTCGGCGTCATCCATGATCCCGCAGCGGCAGCCGAGGCGCACAGGCTCGGCATCGGACGCGAGTTCCGGTTCAGCCTGGGCGGCAAGTCGGGCATCAGCGGCGACACGCCCCTTGACGCACGCTTCCGCGTCGAAGCCCTGAGCAACGGAGAAGTCGCCTATCGAGGCGAAATGTATGGCGGCGGCTCGGCCCAGATGGGCCCCACGGCGGTGCTGCGCCCGCTCGGGATCGACGCCGACGTCCGCATCGTGACCTCAAGCGTCCGCAACCAGTGTCTCGACCGGGCCTATTTCTCCCACGTCGGCCTCGTTCCCGAGGAGGCGGACATCATTGCCGTCAAGAGCACGGTGCATTACCGAGCCGAATTCGAGCCGATCAGCCAGGGCGTGATCTCCTGCGGCGCACCAGGGGCGCTGCCTTGCGATATTGGCCTGATTCCCTATCGAAAGCTGCGCCCCGGCATTCGCCTGGGACCGTGCGGGCACGTTCACGGCATGCCGTGCGAATAAACAGTTGAATCGTCGGGATTTGCGGTCAGTATTGTCCTTGATGAAGAATCCGGACCACCGGACCACCAGACCCAAGCACATGTGGAGGAACACAATGTCATCATTTACGGGATCACCCGCATCGGCGGGCGTCAGCCGCCGCAGCGTCCTCAAGGGCGCAACGGCGCTTGGCACTGCCGCGCTCGTCACTCCTTGGGGCACGCCACTAAGGGCGCAACCCAAGCACGGCGGCACGCTTCGTGTCGGCATGGCCCATGGCTCGACGACCGATGCGATGGATCCAGGCAGCTGGGAAGCCGACTTCATGATCTTCCAGGCGCATACCCGAAACAACTACCTTACCGAAATCGCCGCGGACGGCTCTCTTGTGCCGGAACTGGCCGAGAGCTGGGAAGCGTCGCCGGATGCGAAGGTCTGGACATTCAAGATCCGTGAAGGCGTCGATTATCATTCAGGGCACCGGCTGGTCGCGGAGGACGTGATCGCGTCGATCGACCATCATCGTGGAGACGACTCAACCTCTGCCGCAAAGCCGATCGTTGCGGACGTCGTGGACATGAAGGCCGACGGCATGAACGTGATCGTCACGCTTGCCAACGGCAATGCTGACTTCCCCTTCGTCCTGTCAGACTATCACCTTCCAATCCTTCCGGCGAAGGATGGCATGATCGATCCCGAGACCCGTGACGGCTGCGGACCGTTCCGGATCGTTGACCTCGAGTTCGGCGTCGGCGCGCGCTACGAGCGCCACGACGGCTACTGGAAGAGCGGACTGCCTTACATCGATGCCATCGAGCAGTTCGTCATCCACGACGACGCCGCACGCCAGAACGCCCTGATCTCGGGAGAGGTCAACTATATCGACACAGTGGATCTCAATACCGTGTCGCTGCTCGGACGAGCCGCAGGCATCGAGATTCTTTCGGTGACGGGCACCCAGCACTACGGGCTCCCGATGGATACTCGCGCGGCGCCCTTCGACGACGTGAACGTGAGGCTGGCACTCAAATACGCGATCAACCGCCAGCAGCTTGTGGACACGATCCTGAACGGCTACGGCTCGCTTGGCAACGACCATCCGATCGGCCCGGGCGCGCGCTTCTTCAACACCGACCTGCCCCAGAAGGAACTTGACCCTGACAAGTCGAAGTTCCACCTCAAGCAGGCTGGCCTCGACAGCCTCAGCGTCGACATTCACCTCGCCGACGCGGCTTTCGCGGGCGCGATCGATGCGGGCGTCCTGTTCTCGGAATCGGCAGCTTCGGCCGGCATCAATCTCAATGTCGTGCGCGAGCCGAACGATGGTTACTGGAGCAACGTCTGGATGCAGAAGCCCTTTGTCGGCACGTATTGGGGCGGCCGCCCGACGGAGGACTGGATGTTCGCCACGGCCTATGCCGAAGGCGTGCCTTGGAACGAAACCTACTGGAGCCACGACCGCTTCAACGAACTTCTTATCTCGGCACGCTCCGAACTCGACGAGAACCTGCGTCGCGAGATGTACTTCGAGATGCAGCAGATTGTTTCTGACGAAGGCGGAATCATCATACCGATGTTCGCCGCCTACGTCGGCGCCTACAGCGACACCCTGGTCAAGCCAGACCAGGTCGCATCCAACTGGCGCAACGATGGCCATCGGATCGGCGAGCGCTGGTGGTTCGCCTGATCTGACCCGATTTGCCCCCGGCCGGTCCCGACGACCAGGTCGGGGGCATTTTGCTTGCAGCGGCCATGCGCTGACCGGTGTGACAGCAAGGGAATTCAATGTCTCACATTGCCAACATGATCCTGAAGCGCATTGCGCTCGGCATCCTGACGCTCTTCGTCGTGTCGCTCATCATCTTCTTGGCAACCGAACTCCTGCCCGGAAACTTCGCCCAGGAAATCCTGGGCCAGTCGGCAACCCCTGAGACAGTGGCGGCACTCAGGCGGCAGCTTGGCCTGGACCAGCCGATGCATGTAAGATACGCAGGCTGGCTCATGGATGTCCTTCGGGGTGACTTCGGAGAGTCCCTTGCCAACGGCATGGCGGTGTCCGACCTTATCGGGCGGCGTCTTGGCAACACGCTCTACCTGGCTCTTTACGCCGCCGCCATCGCCGTCCCCCTCTCCCTGGCGCTTGGCATTCTCGCTGCCCTGTTCAGGAACTCGTTCTTCGACCGCTTCGCGAACGCATCCGCCCTGACCTCGATCTCGTTCCCGGAGTTCTTCGTGGCCTACATCCTGATTTTTCTTCTCGCGGGGGCCGGGGGCGCCTTCCCGTCAATGGCCAACTTCCGGGGCGATCCAAGCTTCGGCGAATACCTGTACCGCGCCTTCCTTCCGGCCCTCACGCTAACCCTCGTCGTGACCGCGCACATGATGCGGATGACGCGTGCGGCGATCATCAATCTCCTCGCCTCGCCCTACATCGAAATGGCGCAACTCAAGGGAATGAACCCGATGCGCGTGATCGTGAAGCATGCACTTCCGAACGCGCTCGCTCCCATCATCAACGTGATCGCCCTGAACCTCGCCTACCTGATCACCGGCGTGGTGGTCGTGGAAGTGGTCTTTGTCTATCCCGGCTTGGGCCAGTTGATGGTCGACAGCGTTGCGGCGCGCGACATGCCCGTCGTGCAGGGCGTCGCTCTGGTCTTCGCCGCAGCCTACGTGTTCCTGAACCTTGCGGCCGACGTGCTTGCGACCCTGTCGAATCCCCGCCTCGTGCACGGACGTTAGGAGGCGGGCATGGGACTCTTCACCGGATTGTTCTGGCTCGCCGTCGCCATAATTCTCGGTCTCGCAGCCGGCTGGATCTTTCGCGTGGCCGTCGTTGCGGCGAGTCCCAAGCCTATCGCCCGAGAACTGCGCACGGCACCTCTCACGGCAAGCTTCGGCATGCTGATCATCCTGATCTACATCCTTGTCGCCGTCTTTGCGCCCCTCGTCGCGCCCTTTCCGGAAACCGAGGTTGTCGGAACCGAGTACCAGCCTTGGGACAACGTGCACGTCCTCGGCACCGACAACCTAGGCCGTGACATGCTGTCCCGGCTCATTTACGCGGCGCGGAACACGGTCGGAATCGCCTTCATCACGACGGCGCTTGCCTTCATCCTAGGCGTCATGACGGGACTCCTCGCCGCCTCGGTCGGCGGATGGGTCGACCAGGTGCTGAGTCGCGCGGTCGACGTGTTGATGGCGATCCCTGCACTCATCTTCGCGCTCCTGCTGCTGACCATCGTCGGCACCTCGATCGTCAACATGATTCTCGTGATCGCACTGATCGACAGCACGCGCGTATTCCGGCTCGCGCGCGCGGTCGCCATGAACATCGTGGTCATGGACTATGTCGAGGCAGCCAGGCTTCGGGGCGAGGGACTCCTGCGCCTCAACATCCGGGAAGTTCTGCCGAATGCCATGGCGCCGCTTGTTGCGGAGTTCGGCCTTCGCTTCTGCTTCGTCTTCCTGATGATTTCCGCGCTTAGCTTTCTTGGCCTCGGCATTCAGCCGCCCACGGCGGACTGGGGATCCATGGTGAAGGACAATGCGACGCTCATTTCGTTCGGAGACATCACGCCGCTCCTGCCGGCAGGCGCGATCGCACTCCTGACGGTTTGCGTGAACTTCGTCGTGGACTGGCAGCTGCACCGCGCAAGCGGGCTGAAGGAGTAACGCCATGCAAGATGCGAACGACATCCTTCTGTCCATGAAGGGCCTGCGGATAGAGGGTCGCACGGACGAAGAGTGGCTCGAGATCGTCAGGGGCGTTAACCTGGAACTGCGCAAGGGTGAGGTCCTCGGCCTCATTGGCGAATCTGGTGCGGGGAAGTCCACGATCGGCCTCGCCGCCATGGGCTTTGCGCGTGACGGCTGCCGCATCTCGGGCGGCGAAATCACCTTCGACGGAATCGACATGCGCTCGGCCAGCGAGGCAACGAAGCGCAGACTGCGCGGACGGCGTATTGCCTACGTGGCACAGTCGGCAGCTGCCAGCTTCAATCCTGCCCACAAGCTGATCGACCAGTACAGCGAGGGTCCGGTCAAGCATGGCGTCATGAGCCGCGACGAGGCGGAAAACGATGCGACGGACCTCTATCGCCGCATGCAGCTGCCCGATCCGGACAGCATCGGATTCCGCTATCCCCACCAGGTTTCGGGCGGCCAGCTTCAGCGAGCCATGACTGCAATGGCCATGGCCTGCCGTCCTGACCTGATCATCTTTGACGAGCCGACAACGGCGCTGGACGTGACCACGCAGATCGAGGTTCTTGCAGCCATCCGTGAAATCGTCGAGCAGTTCGATACGGCCGCGCTCTACATCACCCACGATCTCGCTGTCGTTGCCCAGATGGCCGACAGGATCAAGGTCCTGCTGAAAGGCGAGGAGGTCGAGGAGTCCGACACGCGATCCATGCTGGCGAGCCCCACCCAGGAATACACCAAGTCCCTTTGGGCCGTTCGCACACATGCGCGCCCCGAGCAGCCGCCCGTGGTTGAGGGCAAGCCTGTCCTTTCGATCCGGAACGTGACTGCAGGATATGGTGCCGTCGATGTGCTCAAGGACGTCAGCTTCGACATCCATCCTCGACGCACCGTGGCCGTCGTTGGTGAGTCCGGCTCCGGAAAGTCCACGACGGCACGGGTCATCACGGGGCTTTTGCCGCCACGGCGCGGCGAGGTGCTGTTCAATGGCGAGGCACTCCCGCCCGACTTCCGCCGACGCTCCCGCGAACAACTGAGGCAGGCGCAGATGATCTACCAGATGGCGGACACGGCACTCAATCCAAAGCTGAAAATCCGCGAACTCGTCGGTCGACCCGCCCAGATGTATCTCGGTCTTCGCGGCAAGGCGCTCGAGGAACGAATTCGGGAACTGCTCTCTCTAATCGAAATGAACCCGGACGACTACATTGACCGTCTTCCGTCCGAACTCTCCGGCGGACAAAAGCAGCGGATTGGCATCGCACGCGCACTCGCCGCCGAACCTCAGTTCATCATCTGCGACGAGGTGACGTCGGCACTTGATCAGCTGGTGGCCGAAGGCATCCTGAAACTGCTCGACCGGCTTCAGGGAGAGTTTGACCTGGCATACATGTTCATCACCCACGACCTTGCCACAGTGAAGGCCATTGCGGACGAAGTCGTGGTCATGAAGGACGGTGTCGTGGTCGAAAAGGGCCCAAAGTCCGAGATGTTCCAGCCACCTCACGACCCTTACACCGAGTTGCTCTTGTCCTCGGTGCCCGAGATGGATCCGGACTGGCTTAGCGGGCTTCTCGAGTCCCGCGCGACAGCGGCCAACGGCTGAACATCACGTCATCCCTGCCTTTCCGGGCGGGAATCGACAATGGCACGCAGGCGATCACAAGCCATTCTGACGCCGCGCATCCTCGGCATCTTGTCAAACGGAACTCCTCGGAGATCTACATTGCAGAATTGGAAAACCATGCACAGGTCGGCTTGCTCAAGACGTTCGTCCGTACTGAATGACGCTTGTTCAAATCCCCCCAGCGTTGCGTCGAGTACCATGAGCCTTCCGAGCATGGTCCAAGCATTTGACTACGGTGCACTCCGGAAACGCGCCTGCCGCGGCCATGGCAAAGCGGCGTAGAGCAACCCGCAAAGAGATCACAGGCTGACTTGTTTGGGAATTATATCGTTGAGTCACAATGTGTCTCCTCGATTGATTTCACGGGTCGTCGGGGTCGGCAACCCGAACGCCCCTCGCCGTGCAGACGCGCCAGTCCCGGACGCCGCTTCCATCGCGGCAAGGCGCTCCAGCGCCCTGTCGCGGATGTTCTTCGCCGCATTCAGATCGGCATGGGCAGCATGGCCGCAGGCCATGCAGACGAAGTCGTCCCGGCAATGAGCGCTCAACTGCACGCCCTCTGTGCGTGGAGAAGCAGCGCATTCGTGTGACGCACCCGTTTCATCCCCTTCGGGGGCGCGAGTTCGAGCTGATCGAGATCGTGCCGATAGCGGGGATCAGGCTGGTTCACTACGCGGCCGATGACGGAACGATGCGCACGATTCGCCAGGCGTTTACCAGCGCCAGGGCAGTGGATCCGTTTGCGCGGGTTGCGGCGGGCCGGTCGGCGTTCCGCGTTCTGGACCTGCTTGCGCTGGCGGCGCTGCTCGACGGTCTGGACGGAGACGGCGGGACCGAGCGGGAGAGCGATCC
>JAJDVJ010000029.1 GCA_022826205.1 Silicimonas sp.
GGTCTATGCGCATTCGGCACGATGGGAAGGTCACGTCTGCATTTTCGACAACACCATTCAGCCGGATACCTATGCGAACCATGCGCAATCATGGCTAGGACGAGGCGTGCAGGTCATTGGCGGCTGTTGCGGCATGGGCGTCGACCACATCAAGGCCCTTCGCGGAGTACTGTAAGTTGGTTCTGGGCCAGTGCAGGATTTCTTGATGACCATGTCAGCCGGGTCTTCGACGCCCCGGAACGACAATTGCCGAGGCATCCCGGTTCACCGCCCCGGCAAATGGCCAGAAAGGTCAAGCATCTGCGCGGTGTCCGCAACTTGCGTCTTGCGCCACGCAGCGAAGCAAGCGTAGCGGCTCTAAACTGTTTGCAATGCCTGTCCAGTTGGACGCAGGCAGGACGCGCAATTGAACACGAGTGACAAGGCTGCATTCGGCAATTCGCCGATCGGTCACGGGGGCGAGCAATGAAGGCACCAGGAAACAACTGGTTCGGCGAACAAATCTCCGAGGCATTGGGGCAAAGCAGGATCCTGCCCGCAAGGGTTGCATGTGAAGGTGCGTTTCAACTGACTTCTGTCGTAGATGTCTCGGGCTTGGCGCTTGCCGCGATGTCGGCTGCTGCGCAACAGCTGGCAGCGCTGGTTGGCGCCGCAGAAGTCTCCATCGACCGACGGCGAGCCGAGCTTTGGTGCGGCATGACGCTGAAGCCGCAGAAATGGGCCTTGCCGGAAGCATGGGACCCCGTTGCCGGAAACTACCGGACAATGGATGGCTGGATCCGGCTCCATACAAACGTGCCGCAACACCTGTCAGCCGCGCTTCGCGTGCTTGAAGCGGACGCGGACCGCGACGACGTGGCCCGAAAGGTTCTGTCATGGAATCGCCTCGATCTAGAACAGGAAATTGTTGAGGCCGGTGGCGTAGCTGCCGCCATGAACGATCTGTCTGCTTGGGCAGCACATCCACAGGGACGGGCCGTGGCCAACGAGCCATTGATCCACTGGAACGATAGTCCGGGGTCCAATTCCCGTTTGCCAGCTTTCGCAGGAAGCCTTGCCGGACTGCGAGTCCTCGATTTGACGCGGGTCCTGGCGGGGCCAGTCGCCACGCGTTTTCTTGCTGGGTTCGGTGCCAGCGTGCTTCGGATCGATCCACCGCACTGGCGGGAGTACGGGCTCGAACCTGAGGTGACGCTTGGCAAGGCCTGCGCGAGTCTCGATCTGAACGAGGCGAACGACCGGACGCGGTTTGAATCCTTGTTGTCCGAGGCACATGTGGTCGTCCATGGCTACCGCCCCGGTGCACTTGATCGGCTCGGGTATGACGAAAGCTGCCGTCGCGAGATCAATCCAGACATCATTGACGTGTCGCTGTCGGCATACGGCCGGACGGGACCATGGCGGGAGCGGCGCGGCTTCGACACCATCCTGCAGGTCAATTCGGGCCTTGCACAAGAGGGAATGATGCGCCTTGGCAAGGACAGGCCGGTGCAATTGCCGATCCAGGCTCTGGATCATGGCACCGGCTATTTGATGGCCGCCGCCGTACTACGTGCCTTGCGCCTGCAAAGTGGTGACGGACGTGCCAGATCGGCCAGGCTGTCGCTGGCGCGAACGGCTCACCTGCTGATTTCCAATGGCGTTCGGAATCCGACTGCCCCGACGTCAAGCGAGACTTGCGCCACCGAATTGGCGGAGATGACGCATTGGGGCCCTGCGCGTCGCGTCGCCTTTCCAGTTGCGCTGGATGGTCGGGGCCCGGTCTGGCGAAGACAAGCCGCCCCGTTTCGTTCCGCCAGGGCAGAATGGCCAACAAGCGAGCAATAGATCACTGGGCTCCAAGCGGCGCATGGTTCAATGGCCTTTCGGCAGCCACGGACAGAACCTGAGAGCGACGGTCCGATCTGAAGTCACGGCACTACCTCCCGAGAGCAGGAGTTGGATCCCGTCGAGGACACGACGGGCCATCAAGGCACGCGTAGATGAAAGGGTGTTGGCGGACCTTGATCCAGACCCTGGGCGGGCGTCTCCTGACTTTCGTCATGCGGTGGAGAATTCCGGAGCCCAATCTTGTCCCCATGCGTCCTTCCACAACCTGTCATTGGTGACGTTGGACTTGGCGCTGCCGCCCCGCCACAGATCGAATCTTGGCACAGAATGGGCATCGAAGAACGATGAAATCCTGTCACGAAGGCCGGCGGCAATCGCCGAATGCTCTGGAAGGTCGATCAGGTTCGTCTGTTCCATAGGATCGTTGGCCAAGTTGTACAATTCGTCGTCCATCGGGTAGGTATAAGCGCCTTGGAACCGCATGGCATAGAGCCATTCGCGGGTCCGGATAGCGCGCGTCTCCTCCTGCTCGAAGAATACTGCTTCAGGCCAGTTTTGCACTTCACCCCGAAGCGTGGGTCCCAGGTCACGGGCGCTGCTTGGCAGGCTTGGCCGAACGTCGTCAACACTGGCCATCGCCGCCAGCGTCGGGAACAGGTCGATCTGGCTGACCAGTTCGTCGCACACCGTCCCTTCAGCAATGGGGCCTCCTGCCATGATCAGGGGAATCTGGTACGAAGGTCGATGGGCGCTCGCCGGAAAACTCGCGGCGCCGTGCCCCCAAATCCCGTTGTGCCCGAGCGAAAATCCGTGATCCGAAGTGTAGATTACCACCGTGTTCCGGTCGAGCCCGAGCCGATCAAGTGACGCGAGAATGCGCCCTACCCCGTCGTCGATCAAGCTGACCTGGCTGAAGTAGTTCCGAAGCGACTCAACATTGTTCGGCAAGAGCAGCGGACCCTTGAATTGCTCGCGCAATCCGCCCTCCATTGCGCGCAGCCCAAACCGGTCGAGCACCTTGCTTGAAATGCCCTCTCGCGGGATCGAATGCATGTCCGCGTCGTCATAATGGCCAGCAAACTCGTTGTCGGCACGGCCCTGGATCGCCGGCCAATGCCCGTAGGGCCCGTTGTAGGGTACGAACGCGAAGAACGGTTCGTTCTGATCGGCCTGATGCTCCAGAAACTCGATAGTCTTGTCAGTGAAGAAATCGACCGTATGGCCGGCAATCCTGTATCGCTCGCCCTGATCGATGACCTCGTTGCCGTAGAAGCTGGTCGTGTGGCCGTATGGAATGGTGACCCAATGATCAAAATCCAGCTGCGGCACGAACGGCATCCCGAGATGGAACTTGCCGATCATTGCGGTTGCATAGCCCGCCTGCCTGATGATTGACGGGATGTTGGCGAATTCCGCGATCGCCGACCAGTTCTCCGGCCAGCGGTCGATGAGCCTGTCGTCAAGCCAGTTATGGATTCCGTGCTGGCTTGGCATCAGTCCGGTCAGCACAGAAGCGCGGCAAGGCGAGCACATGGCGTTCACGCAGAACGCGTTTGTGAATCGGGTCCCGCGCTCGGCCAACCGGTCGATATGCGGAGTGCGAACCTCTTCATTTCCACTGCAGCCCAGCAAGTCTGCCGGCTGGTTGTCGGACATGAAGAAAAGGATGTTCGGGCGCGTCATGGGCATACTTGTATCGGTGCACTATCTGCGTCCAAACGCGCCAAGGAGGCAAGCTCAACTTCCGAATTCATGAAGGCAAGTCACTAGTGTCCCAACGTTAATCGAATAGTTTCAACTGGTTACTGGGATGGGGCTGTGACTTTTGCAGCGGGTTCGCGCCAAGCAGTTGATCCAAAGGTGTTTTCTCGAACGGCGTCACGCTCAGGATCTGCAGGATTGTGTGGAGGCTCATGTCCAGCCTGAGGCGATTTCGAATGATCGCCACCAGGACATGGACGGAGACCGCGATCCAGATCTGGCTCTTCACCGCGTTTTCCGAAGTGCCGAAGAACGACTTGATTCTCAGGTGCTGCCTGACCCACTTGAAGAACAGTTCCACCCGCCATCTTGAACGGTACAGTTCCGTGATGGTCAGGGGCGGCAGAACGAAGTCGTTGGTGAGAAACACCAGGGTCCTTTCGGTTTCCTTGTCGAAGTATTTGATGCGGCGCAGCTTGTCGGGATAGTCCGTCGATGTCGTGACGCCGTCCGGCACGACTGTCTGGTCGCAGACCACCCCCGTTGTCCGGTCGACCTGCCTTGAGTAGAGGCGCCTCAGTTTCGTGTTCTTCTTGGCGCGCAGCACGAAGTGCGCGGCATTGAGGTGCAGCGTGTGCAGGCGCTGGAAGTCGAGATAGGCGCGGTCCATGATGTAGAAGGCTCCCGGCTCCGGGGCCATGATGTCCAGGATGTTGACATCGTGGAGCTTTCCCTCGGTGACGTGAATGAATGCCGGAATGTTTCCGCGCAAGTCGAGGAGCGTGTGCAGCTTGACGGCCGCCTTGGTCTTGCGGAACCGCGCCCAGGGAAAGAGCGACAGGCACAGGTCGATCGTGGAGGAATCGAGCGCGTAGACCGTGCCGTCGAGATCGAGCCCGTGGCTTTCCCCGCGGTGCAGGTCCCTTGCCGCGTGGATCAGGTGCTGGGTGAACGCGGCGTAGAGCCTCCAGTCCCGGACGCTGTTGGCGTTGGAGAGCGTGTTTCTCGCCACGCCGCCGCGGATGCCCATGTGGTAGAGCTTGCCGGCTTGGGCGCGCAGACAGGTCTCGATGTCGCGCAGGCTTGAACGGCAGGTCAGCTGGGCAAACGCCATGCACCGGTACTGATCGCTGCAGGGGAACGACTTGATCTTGCGGTTGCCATTGTACTGCTCAACGACGCGGTGGAACCTGTGCCATGGGAGATGATCCATGACCTGAGCGAACACGAGCTTCCCGGTGTACATGACCAAACTCCGTTCTGATGGGGTCGAACGGCGTGGCGGTATGGCTCGCTCAGGCGGCGTTCAAGTCGGAAACGCGGAAAATGAGGAATTGTTGACTTGAAAACAATGCATTAAGGCATGGCCCGATCAAAACGTTGGGACACTTGTGAAGGCAAGTCAAACTGCCTCACTGGCAGCGACCCGGTGATATCGACGCCTGCCAACAACCGACGACGCGATTTCATGTCTGCATCGAGAGGTTGACCGTTGCAAGCAGGCGGCCACCGCGCTCCCGGACCGTGAAGCGTCCGCCACTCATGCCAAAGAAGTCTTCTGCGTTCAGAACTCGCCTTGTGCCGCGCCCTTCCGAATACAGCGGATCCTTGAGGATCTTCTCGTTCCATTCCTCCGGGTACAATGCCTGGCTTGCCAGGTGTGCCGTGTTTCCCAAATGCACCTTGTAGTGAGTGTGAATTGCGCGCCCGCCATAGAATCCAGGATAGATCGCGTCAAACTCGGCAATACCCTCGGCATCCGTAGCCAGCACGCCACGCAGGAATCGGGTTGGGACATCTGGTTCCCGACGCCGGCCCCTCTGCCGCCTCGAATTCGGACTGTCGGGATCCACGGCATGGCCCGAGTAGTTTCCGCGGGCGTCACATTGCCAGACATCCACGATGGCTCCCGGGATGGGCGCACAGGCCTGATCGGTGACGCGCAGCGACAGCGTCATAGGCGTGCCTATGACGCCCTCGGCGATGTTTCGGGCATTCATCGTATCGGTACAGATGAAGTAAGGGCCCTCCACCGTGTCTCTCGACAGCTCGCACCGCCCGGCGCGAGTGAAATCCGCAGCCGTTGCGATGCGGCCAGACATTTCAGAAACCGTCACGCCGGCATTCCCGCATCCTGAGATGCGTCCGGCAGAAGTCATCGGTCGGTCCGCAAGCGCGGATCCGGCTGCGGTGCCGACGCCGGTTGCCGTCAGGCCGACGAGCAACCCGCGGCGCGTCAGAACGGAATTCCTTGGTTCCTTCATTGCCCTTGTCCTCTCTCCCCCTTGCCGCAGCATTCATGCAGGCAGGACGCCGTAATGTCCTGATCTCTCGTTCAACGTTGCAGGAATCACTTTCCGCCGTTCAACTAAAGGGATCTTCGCTCAATTCATTCGACTCGGCCCGTAGGGCTCCGGAGCGCCGCGATTGCAGTCGACGCGAAGAAGTCGAAATTCAGCATGTCGGCGAGCCGGATCCGGCGGGCTGTCTCGCCAATTCGTACATTCCCCAGTTCTTCAGTTCACGGAATCGCCGCCGCACGTCTGAAGTGGTCCTCCAGGAATTTCACGAATGTCCGGCTCGTGTTGTCGAGTTCGCGCGGAAACCGACTGAGTATGCCAAGGCTTCGCCGCGGCGTGCGGACCTGAATGGGAACAGCCTGGATTCCGAACTGGCTGCCGATTTCGGCGACCGTGGTCTCGGGCAGCACCGTCAGGCAGTCAGAGCCTTCCAGAAAGCTCAGAACGCTGGCCAGCGACCCTCCTTCAAACACCACTTCAGCTTCCTGCATTTCGAGCTCCGAAAGCACCATTTCCATGTCGGCGGCAAGCGGGCTGCCCTCTGGCGGCACGATCCATCCATAGTCGAGAAGTGCCAGCGGTCGCGGAAAGGCGAGTTTCAGAATTGGGTGCCGCGCCCGGCACGCAACGACATTGTGCGCCTCTATGAGCGGTGTGAAGGCAAGATCCTCATCAATCTCGCCCACGCCACGCGGGAAAATCGCGAGATCCGCCCGTCCATGGCGGACAGCGTCCTTCAACTCGCGTCCGTAGCCATACGAAATCACGAAGGACACGCTTCCATGGCGATCCCGAAACGTCGGCAAGAGGCGCGAAATGACCCCATCCGTGAAGAACGGCGGTCCGGCGATGCGCAACATTCCTTTCGTGCCAGACCGGAATTCCTGGACCTCGCGGCCGGCAAGTTCCTGGGCCCGCAGGATCGCGGCGCCTTGCAGCGCAAGTGACGCGCCAAGCTTCGTCAACGACCATGGTCTTGCGGAGCGGTCGAAGATGGGTGCGTCAAGGCGAATCTCGAGATCGGACACCAGCCGGGAAAGGGCCGGTTGCGACGTGCCAAGTGCGAGGGCCGCACGGGTCAGTCCCCGTTCGCGACGAATTACTTCAATTGTCGCAAGGTGCTTGGCGTCCAGTTTCATATCGGGATGATATGATAAGTGACTAAAAGAATACTACCATATCAATTCTGTCTAGGTATTTTTCCTGCAGGGGGGAAAAAGTTGGACACACTACAGTTCGATTTGACCGGTAGTCCGGCGCGCATCGTCTTTGGGCGCGGATCACTCAGCAGGACTTGCGAAGCACTGGACTGGCTCGACGCGCGGCGCGCGCTGGTCTTGTCCACGGACGCGCAGAAAGATCCTGCTGAGGCGCTGGCCCGCAAGCTCGGCAAAAGGTGCCTTGGAGTCTATGCCAAGGCGACGATGCATACGCCCGTCTCGGTCACCGAGGCCGCGATGGATGTCATCGAGGAGCAGCGCGTGGATTGCCTGATCTCCTTTGGTGGCGGGTCCACAATCGGACTGGGGAAGGCCATCGCCTATCGTACCGATCTCCCGCAGATCGCCATTCCTACGACCTACGCGGGATCCGAAGTCACTCCTATCCTCGGCCAGACCGAAGAAGGCAAGAAAACGACGCTACGCAGTGAGCGCGTCCTTCCCGAAATCGTGCTCTACGATCCCGAACTGACCGGCACGCTTCCGCTGTCAATGAGCGCAACCAGCGGCATAAATGCAATCGCCCACGGTGTTGAGGCGCTTTACGCGCAGGACCGCAATCCGATCTCGACCATGATGGCGACCGAAGGCGTCCGAGCGCTCTGCGAGGCATTGCCCGACCTCTCCGGCGGCAAAGGAGACGACGATGCGCGCGACCGTGCGCTCTATGGCTCATGGTTGTGCGGCTCGGTACTCGGACAGGTAGGAATGGCCTTGCATCACAAGCTTTGCCACACGGTCGGAGGCGCATTCGACCTGCCCCACGCAGAGACCCATACAGTAATCCTGCCTCACGCAACGGCCTTCAATGCAGCCGTTGCGGGCGACCTTCTGGAACCGGTATCGGAAGCCCTGGACGGAGCCGCTCCGGGACCGGGACTTTTCGGGCTTGCAAAGAGTCTGGGCGCACCGACCGCGCTAAGGGATCTCGGAATGCCCGAATCCGGAATCGCTCATGCGGCCGATCTGGCAATGGCCAATCCGTACTGGAATCCCAGACCCCTGGACAGGGATGCAATCGAGGCGCTTGTCCGCGCCGCATTTGAAGGTGAGCCGCCAAGCGGTTGACCAATCACGAAAGACCCTGCACTTCGGAATGCGCAGGGAGAAAAGGAGCAAGCAATGAAGAAATTCTCAAACGCACGACGGCAGTTTCTCAAGACGTCTGCTGCCGCAGGCGTCGTTGCAGCCTCGGGGCTGTACGCGCCAGCCGCGCTCGCGCAGGCCCGAACCGTGAAGATCGGCTACGTGACGCCGCAAACCGGCCCGCTCGCGGCCTTCGCAGAGGTCGACCAGTTCACCATAGACGGGTTCCTCCAATCCGTTTCGGGAGGAATCCAGTCGGGCGGCAAGACCTTCAACGTCGAGATCGTGGTGAAGGACAGCCAGTCCAACCCGAACCGCGCCGCAGAAGTGGCAAAGGAACTGATCGTCGATGACGAAATCGACATCATGATTGTCGCCCACACCCCGGAAACCACGAACCCGGTGACGACCATCTGCGAGATCGAGGAAATCCCTTGCGTCTCCAGCGTTGCACCGTGGCAGCCATGGTTCATCGGCCGACAGGGCAACCCCGGCGACCCGGCGACGTGGAAGCCGTTCGACTATACCCACCACTTCTTCTGGGGCCTTGAGGACATCATCGCCGTCTTCCTGAACATGTGGAACCAGCTCGATACCAACCGCAGCGTCGGCGGGCTGTTTCCGAACGATGCCGACGGCAACGCGTGGGGAGATCCCAATCTCGGCATGCCGCCCGCATTTTCCGCTGCTCAGTTCAACCTGACCGACCCGGGCCGCTACGAGAACTTGCAGGACGATTTCTCGGCCCAGATATCGGCCTTCAAGGATGCCGACTGCGAGATCCTCACCGGCGTCGTCCTGCCGCCTGACTTCGCAACCTTCTGGACCCAGGCCGCGCAACAGGGGTACCGTCCAAAGGCCGCAACCGTCGGCAAGGCAATCCTGTTTCCTTCGTCCGTGAACGCGATCGGCGATGCAGCCCAGAACCTCTCGTCCGAGATATGGTGGTCAAACGTCCATCCGTTCAGCTCCTCGTTGACCGGCCAGTCTGCGGCGGATGTCTGCGATGCCTACGAAAGCCAGACCGGCAAGCAGTGGACTCAGCCGCTCGGATTCGTGCATGCGCTGTTCGAGGTGGTAACCGACGTCCTGAAACGGACCGACAGCATCAATGACGCCGAGGAAGTGTCCGCAACGGTCGCTGCGACGGACCTGCAAACCATCGTGGGTCCGGTCAAGTGGGATGGCGCGAACCTACCGCCTTTCGCACAGAAGAACGTCTCCAAGACGCCTCTTGTGGGAGGGCAGTGGCGGAAGTCGAGCGACGGCTTGTTCCGCATCACGATCGTTGACAACCAGACCTATCCGGACATTCCCGTGGGCGGTGAAATGCAACCCATTGGTTAAGCGGTCGGGCGGGCCGGTTTTGGCCGGCCCGCCCCGGCAAGGACGGGATCGGTGCTGCTGGAAATTCGCAATCTTCGCCGCTCGTTTGGAGCCGTTGTCGTTGCCGACGACATTTCCCTGGACGTTGCCGAGGGCGAGGCACTGGGCGTTGTCGGCCCCAACGGCGCAGGCAAGTCGTCGCTGTTCAACCTGATCACGGGACAATTGAGACCGGACGGCGGGAACATCCTTCTCGATGGCGCCGACATCACGAATGCTCCGGTGCGCCGGAGGGTGCATGACGGCATTGGAAGAAGTTTCCAGATCCCGCAACCGTTCGAGCACATGACGACCTTTGAGAACGTCTCGGTTGCGGCATGCTTCGGTGCCGGCGGTTCGGAGACGGAGGAGCAGGAACACGTGATCGACGTCCTGCACCGGACGGGCCTGTTGCCAAAGGCGAACATGCCTGCCGGAAGCCTATCGCTCCTCGAGCGCAAGCGGCTGGAAATGGCACGGGCGCTCGCCACCAAGCCGCGCCTGCTCCTGCTCGACGAGATTGCCGGCGGATTGACCGAAGCCGAGTGCCAGTCATTGATCGCAACCATTCAGGAAATAAACGCGGGCGGCACCACGATCGTGTGGATCGAGCACGTGACGCATGCGCTCCTTGCCGTGGTGTCCCGCCTGATCGCGATCGACTTCGGCAAGATCATCGGCGAGGGCAACCCGCAAGCGGTCATGGATTCCGAGGCGGTCCGGCAGATCTACCTGGGGATGGAAGCGTGACCCTGCTGGCCACCCATGACCTGACGGCCTTCTACGGCGACTTCCAGGCCCTTTATGGAATCAACGCGCATGTCAATGAAGGCGAAACCGTCGCCATCGTTGGCGCGAACGGCGCCGGAAAGTCCACTCTGCTGGCGGCGATCACCGGGCGTCGCAAGGCGCCGCCACAGATGATTGAATTCGATGGCAGACACATTGGCGGAATGCGTCCCGCCGAAATCATGGCCCTTGGCATCGCGCTGGTCCCGGAGGGGCGGCAACTCTTCCAGTCGCTGTCGGTCGAGGAAAACCTCCTGGTCGGTAACTACGGCAGAAAGGTGCGGGGGCCCTGGACCCTCGAAAGGGTCTATTCGCTGTTTCCGATCCTCAAGGAGCGCCGCAACCAGGATTCGAACTCGCTCTCGGGCGGGCAGCAACAGATGGTGGCGCTCGGGCGGGCACTCATGTCGAACCCGCGCCTGCTGCTGTGCGACGAGATCAGCCTCGGCCTCGCGCCCGCCGTCATCAAGGACATCTACAAGGCGATAGCCAACATTCGGGCCGAGGGCGCAAGCGTCGTCATCGTGGAGCAGAACATCACCCAGGCCCTCGCGGTCTCCGACCGCATTCTCTGCCTTCTCGAGGGTCGGGTCACGCTGTCGGGACGGCCGGGCGAACTGACACGCGACCAGATCGGCATGGCTTATTTCGGGGGCTAGAGAATGTTCGTTCTCGACACGTTGATCCAAGGCATCCTGCTTGGCGGGCTGTATGCGCTCTTCGCCACCGGCCTGAGCCTGATCTTCGGCATCATGCGCCTCGTGAACCTTGCCCACGGAGACTTCATGATCGTCGGCGCCTTCGCCGTGCTGGTGCTTGTCGAAGCCCTTGGCCTGCCCATCGTCTTCGCCGCGGCCCTGGCCGGCGTTGCCATGTTCGTCCTTGGCTACGCCCTGCAGCGGCTGCTGCTGAACCGCACCCTTGGCAATGACATCCTGCCACCGCTTCTCGTGACCTTCGGCCTGTCGATCATCCTGCAAAACGGGATGCTGGAAACGTTCTCAGCCGATACGAGGAGGTTGAACCTCGGCCCGCTCAGCGAGGCATCCATTCCCCTAGGCGGCGGGCTGGCGGCCGGCGTCGTGCCCGTCCTGACGTTTGCTTCGGCCGTTCTGGTCATACTGTTCCTGAACTGGCTGTTCTACCGCACGGAGACAGGTCGGGCGTTTCGCGCAACTTCCGACAATCCGGAGATTGCCCAGCTCATGGGCATCGATAACAACCGCATCTTCTCTCTGGCCATGGCGCTCGCCCTGGTTGTCGTGGCGATCGCCGGACTCTACCTCGGTGCGCGAGCGACCTTTGATCCTCTGATCGGTCCAAGCCGCCTGATCTTCGCCTTTGAAGCCGTGATCATCGGAGGTCTGGGCAGTTTCTGGGGCACGCTGATTGGCGGCATCATCCTTGGCCTGGCGCAGACGATCGGCGCCCAGGTGTCTCCGGAGTGGCAGACGCTGTCCGGCCATGTCGTCTTCCTGATCGTGCTCGTGCTGCGGCCGCGCGGCCTGTTTCCGAGAAGCGTCGACTGATGCCGGAGATGAGCCGGTATCAGGTCGCCAAGTCGACCCGCGCCAGCACCATCGCGCTGCTGGTGCTGGTTGTCGTGATCGCGATACTGGTTGCTGCACCCGCGTTTGTCTCCCGGTCGCTCCTGCAGGATCTCTTCTTCGTCCTGACCATGGTTGTGCTGGCCCAGTGCTGGAATCTCCTGGCCGGGTATGGCGGGCTCGTGAGCATCGGCCAGCAGGCCTATGTTGGCCTAGGGGCCTACGCCGGGTTCGGCTTCGCGATCCTGCTTGGCATGAACCCGCTCGTCGCGATTCTTGCCGCAGGCGTGATCGGTGCACTCTTGAGCGTGCCGACGGCCTACATCGTGTTCCGTCTGCAAGGCGCTTACTTTGCCATCGGCACGTGGGTCGCGGCCGAGGTCTATCGCCTGCTCTTCGCGCAATGGAAGGCGCTTGGCGGCGGCACCGGCACGTCCCTTCCCTCGGAAGTGGCGCGCAGCGTGTGGGGCGTTGGCTGGGTGCGCGAGGTGTTCGACGTCAAGTCGTCCGCCGCGCGAGACATCATCTCCTACTGGGTTGCGCTTCTGCTGGCCGTCATCGTGATCGGCGCCATCTACGCCTTCCTGCGAACCCGCAACGGCCTTGCCCTCTCAGCCATTCGCGACAACCCGGATGCGGCGGAAAGCATCGGCGTCGACACGTCTCGCGCAAAGCTTGCTGTCTACATATTCGCGGCGACCGGCGCAGCCCTGGCAGGCGCTCTGATCTACTTCCAGAAGGCCTCCATCACGCCCCAGAGCGCATTTTCCGTGATCGACTGGACGGCGTTCGTCCTGTTCATTGTCGTGATTGGCGGCATTGGCACTCTTGAGGGTCCGATCATAGGCGCGCTCATCCTCTTCGCCCTCCAGAACTGGTTTGCGGACTACGGCACATGGTACCTGATGGCGCTTGGCGCACTGGCGATTGCCGTTATGCTCGTGGCTCCGAAGGGCATTTGGGGCTGGGTGCAGGCCAGATACGACTTTTCGATATTTCCGACGCGGCGGCGGCTGATCGGCCCTGACACGCCGGTTCCAGACTACACGCAGCCCGTTCAGGAAGTGAAGGCGCCCGCGCCGGTCGGCGTGAGCGGGGCTGAACTGCCCAATGAGGTAACGACCATGTTTGACATCGAAACCGACGTGCTGATCATCGGATCGGGACCGGCCGGCGGTGCGTCGGCGGCGCTCCTGTCGAGCTACGGCATCCCAAACATCATGATCGAGAAATACGGCTGGCTGGCGAACACGCCGCGCGCGCACATCACCAATCAGCGCACGATGGAAGTTCTTCGCGAACTCGGCATCGAGGAGGAGGCCAAGGAAAAGTCGGTGCCGCAGGAGTTGATGGGCAACAACGTGTTCTGCACTTCGCTCGCGGGCGAGGAGATCGGACGGCTGCTGACCTGGGGCAATCACCCGAGCCGCAAGGCGGACTATGACCTGGCCTCGCCATGCCGCATCTGCGACATCCCTCAAACGCTTCTGGAGCCGATCATCGTCGGCAAGGCGATGGAAACCGGCACAGTCTCCCGGTTCAAGACTGAATATGTCAGCCACATGCAGGACGCTGATGGTGTCGTGGCCACCGTGCGGGATCGCGTGGCGGACCAGACCTATCGCATACGGGCAAAGTACATGATCGGCGCGGACGGGGCACGGTCGATCATCACGGAACAGCTTGGCCTGCCGATGCAAGGCGAAATGGGGCTCGAGGGCTCAATGAACATCGAGTTCACGGCCGACCTGAGCAAATACGTGGCTCATCGCCCCTCTGTCCTCTACTGGATCTTCCAGCCTGGTTCGAACATCGGCGGCATCGGCGCCGGCGTGATTCGCATGGTGCGCCCGTGGAACAAGTGGCTGTCAATCTACGGATACGACGTGAAGGACGGTCCACCGAACCTGACCAGCCAAGAGGCGGCAGACATTGTGCGGGGCCTCATTGGCGACCAGGACGTCGACGTCACCGTCACCAAGCTCAGCTACTGGACCGTAAACAACATGGTGGCCAGCAACTATTCCACGGGCCGAGTCTTCTGCATGGGCGATGCGGTGCACCGCCACCCTCCGACCAATGGCCTTGGTTCGAACACCTCGATCCAGGACGCCTACAACCTGTGCTGGAAGCTCAAGCTCGTGCTTGAGGGCAAGGCTGACGAAAACCTCCTCGACACATACAACGAGGAACGCCAGCCGGTCGGTCGCCAGATCGTGACACGCGCAAACAAGTCCATTCAGGATTACGCACCAATTTTCGAAACCCTGGGCCTCCTGCAACCCGGCAGCCCGGACGACATCAAGCGGCGCATGGACGCCCGGAAGGAACCCACGGTTGAAGCCGACGCACGACGCAAGGCGCTGAACAAGTACTTCAGGCACAAGAGCTACGAGTTCAATTGCCACGGCGTCGAATTGGGACAGCGCTACGCGAGCCGGGCGGTCGTTCCGGACGGTACGCCCGAGCCTGAGTACACGCGCGACCGGGAGCTCTACTATCACGCCACGACATGGCCGGGCGCTCGCATTCCCCATGTCTGGCTGGACGTCGATCAGGAAAAGGTCTCAACCCTTGATCTGGTCGGCCGCGGTCGCTTTGTTCTCCTGACCGGAGTGTCGGGCGCCGGATGGGTAGAGGCCGCCGCCCGGGCAAGCGCAGAGACGGAAGTGGACGTACGCGCATACCAGATTGGGCCAGGCTGCGAAGTCAACGACACGTTCGGGGACTGGGCGATGCAGTCTGAGGTTTCGGACAGCGGCTGCGTTCTGGTCCGCCCGGACGGCTATGTCGGCTGGCGAGCGCAGTCGCTGAGCGCCGAGCCGACAGTCGACCTGACACGTGTCATGCAGACCATCCTGGGGAGAACGTGATGCCGGAACAAAGCCTGTCCGACTACGTCCGTGCGGCGAATTCGCCTCTGATTGACCCCGAACGCAATCGCCAGGTCGGAAGCGGGTCTTCGCGATTCGAGCTCTATCACTTCGCCCTGTCCATTTGTTCGCACAAGGTGCGCACCTGCCTCTTCGAAAAGGGTGCGGCCTTCACGAGCCATGACATCCGCATCCTGCCGCCCATGCTCGAGAACTATCATCCCGACTACGTGCGCTTGCGCATGCAGGGCGGCAAGGGGCGGGAGATGGTGGACGGCTACACCGGTCGATCATCCATGAATGCCGAGGGATTTGACCCGGCGGCCGTGCCGACCCTTGTGGATCACGAGGAAAGTCAGGTCCATGTGGACAGCGTTGCCATCTGTCAGCACGTTGATCGCGCCTGGCAGGGCGGCACAGAATTGATGCCAGCCAGCCTGCGCCGGGAGATCGAACGCGAAATCGAGATCGTCGACGTCACCCCTCATGTCGCGGTCCTGTACGGTGCGCATCCGGACGGGGACTTTCGTCCCGAGGCGCTCAGGACGAGCATCGCTGGTGCACATGACTACAAGATCATGAAGCTGATGGAAGGCCGGTCCCTGTCGGTTGGTCACCCGCGCCTGATCGGGGCTTACGACGCCAAGATACGGAAAGAGGCCGCCGCCCGTCACTATGTCTCCACGCCGGACATGATGCGCGCCGCAACAAGCGAAATCCTGACGATAGTTGCGAACCTGGAAGAGCGTCTTGCCGACGGTCGCAAGTGGGTGTGCAGCGATGCCTTCACGATGGCCGACGTCATGTGGGCCGCGAGCCTGTGGCGGATGAAGTGGCTTGGAATGGGCTTTGCCTGGGAAGGCGGTCACGCGCTGAACGACAACACACATGAGAGTGTCGGCGCCTACGCCGAGCGACTCTTTGAGCGACCCGCGTTTCAGGAGGCTGTGATCCGATGGCCCGGGAATCCCCCGTCCGAGCACGTCATGGAGCACTACCCGGACGCCGCGCCAAAGGAATCGGAAGGCACGGCACGAACCGAGACAATCGCAGGCCACGGGCGCGACATTCGCGAGGAGAGTCTTACGGGTGCGGTCCTTGCAACTATGAAGGGCACCAAAAATCCGCGTGCACGGCAGGTCCTGTCCGCACTCACGCGGCATCTCCACGCATTTCTTGAAGAGGTGCAGCCTACGGAAGGGGAGTGGGAATACGGCATCGAGTTCCTGACCAGGACGGGCCATCTCTCAACCGGAGGACGGCAGGAATTCGTGCTCCTCTCCGACGTGACGGGCGCGACCGCCCGGGTTGACCTGATCAACAACCGGTTTCCAAGCGGAGCGACGGAAAATTCGGTGCTGGGCCCGTTCTTCGTCGAGGATCGCCCGACATTCGAGAACGGCGAGGACATTTCCGTCGGCATCAAGGGCAAACCGATGTTCTTCAATGCACGCATCATCGACACTGACGGGCAACCGATCGCTGGAGCACGCGTCGATATCTGGCATTCAGATGATGACGGACATTACGACATCATGTTGCCGGACCAGAAGGAGTCGGCGATGCGCGGACTCTTTCGTTCAGACGCGCAAGGAAGGATCTGGTTCACTTCAATCCTGCCCAAAAGCTACCCGATTCCAGACGACGGCACCGTGGGCGACCTGCTCCGTGTCTCGAATCGTTCGATCATGCGACCGGCGCATGTGCATGTCCGCGTTGAAGCTCCCGGATACAGGCGCCTGACCACCATGCTGTTCCTGGATGGCGACCGTCATCTTGACAGCGACCCGGTGTTTGGCGTGAAGCAGTCCCTAATCATGCCGTTTGTCGAAAAGACCGACCAGCGGGCTCCTGACGGGAAGAGGGTTCCGTCACCAGCCTATTGCGTCGAGTATGACTTCGTGTTGGCGCGGGCAAACTGATGCCACGTTTCGTCAATGCATCCCAACTACAGCGAAGGAGGTCTCCATGTCCGGCATTCTGACCACCGCCATTGTGCTCATTGTTGCGGCAATTCTGATCATTGTGATTCTTGCGCGGCTGTACCGAAAGGCCACCCGCGAAACCAGCCTGATCCGAACGGGTCTCGGCGGCCAGCGGGTGATCATGGCCGGGGGTGCAATCGCCCTGCCCTACTTCCATGAGGTCACCGAGGTAAACATGCGCACGTTGCGCCTCGAAGTGAAGCGTTCCGGCGAGGACAGCCTGATCACGAAGGACCGTCTGCGCGTCGATATCGGGGCGAGCTTTTCTGTTGCCGTGGACGCGGATGCGGAGGCCGTGGCCAGGGCCGCGCAAACGCTGGGCGACCGCACTTTCACCGCCGACAAGCTCCGCGAAATCGTCGAAGGCAAGCTTGTCGACGCGCTCCGTTCGGTGGCAGCGCAAATGACTCTCGACGAACTGCACGAAGGACGATCGAGCTTCGTAAAGGAAGTCCGCCAGCTGATTGCGGAGGACTTTGCTGAAAACGGGCTTCGCATCCAGTCCGTGTCGCTGACCGCCCTCGACCAGACACCCTTTGCCGCGCTGGATGAAAACAACGCGTTCAACGCGGTCGGCATGCGCAAGCTGGCCGAGGTCATAGCAACGTCCAAGAAGGAACGCGCGCAGATTGACGCTGACGCTGAAGTGTCGGTCAGCCTGTCGTCGATGGA
>JAJDVJ010000054.1 GCA_022826205.1 Silicimonas sp.
ACAGGGCGCTATGTGATTCCAATCTGGCATGTACCGGTCTCACGGATCGCGCATGCAAGGCAGCTGCGATACCCGGACAGGCTGCCGATGTATGGGGACTGGATCGGTTTCCAGCCTGATGTCTGGTGGTATGAGGAGTGAAGAAGTGCGCAAGATCTTGCTGCTTGCAAGGCTTCTGCAGGGACATGCCGCATGCAACACGGTTGAGGGCATTGGAAGCGACTTGTCGGCAGGTGGGGTCATGCCAAACCAACCAAGTCATCACTGATAGAAGCCGTTCAAAAATTCACGACATGGCCCACTTTCTGGCAGTGATCTGAACGGTCTTCTCCTTTTTCGAAACGCATCCGTCCGCACATCATTTTGCACCCGTCCTGATCGGGGATCGTGACCTCAACAAGCGGGAGCGTGGCCTTGGGAGTGACGCCTATAATCTCACTTTTTGCACAGGTGCCTTCCTGATAAGGTGGAACGATCCTAACAGAGATCGAGCAGAAAAATGAACAACCGGATTCTCAAGACTTTCGCCATCGCATGCACGCTTTCCGCTCCTGCATCCGCCGAACCGACCGCAAAGGAACTCTTCGCCGCAAAGTATACGCCGTCGCCCGAAAGCAGTGCTCCCATCGGCAGTCATGCCCGCGGCTGCCTTGCCGGAGGGAGCCAGCTGCCCGAGACAGGGCCAACCTGGCAGGCGATGAGGCTGTCACGAAACAGGAACTGGGACCATCCGGAACTGATCGAAATGATCAAGGAACTGACGCGTTTCGCCGCGGCGCAGGATGGATGGGCGGGACTTTACGTGGGTGATCTCGGGCAGCCGCGAGGCGGCCCGGTGTCCGGACACCGCAGCCACCAGATCGGGCTTGACGTTGACATTTGGATGCTGCCGCCGAAGCGGCTCGACCTTTCGCGACAGGAGCTGTCATCCATTTCGACCTGGCGAGCCAAGGGCGCTTACGTCAACGAAAACTGGACGCCCCAGCACCACGCAGTCCTGCGCGCCGCCGCCCAGGACGAACGTGTCGCGAGAATCTTCGTGTTTCCCGGTGCCAAGGTTCAGATGTGCAAGGACGAGACTGGCGACCGACGGTGGCTGCGGATTGTCCGTCCGTGGTGGGGTCATCATTACCACTTCCATGTTCGGCTTGCCTGACCGGACAATGCGGCGGACTGCGTGAACCAGGCGCCACCGCCAGAGGGCGACGGATGCGCCGATGCTGAACGCTGGGTCCAGGACATTCTCCACGCGCCGCCCCCGAAGCCGCGCGTGGAGTACGTGCTCGGCGGCCTGCCGGATCAGTGCGCGGCTACGCTGACGCATTGACGGACGCCTCCGAGGCAGATGGCCCGTTTCCATGGACTGAGCCATCTCCAAGACACCCGGAAGGGTCGCCTCGTCGGCGGCCCAAATAAGCCGTAAGCACTTGGATCCCGTACTTCGGCACAGTTTCCCGCCCGGAGATTTGCGCTTTCAGCGCGCGCCACGGAGCCGGACTTTCCTGGAGGGATTTCAATGACGGGTTTTTTCCTGCCCACTGCGGACGCTGCCGGAACTGACCAAGGCGAGGCGCCGTCGCCGGCCTGATGCCGAGAAGGTGCCGGAGCCGCCGTCGCTGGCGCACGCCCAGGGCCCGACGGCGGGCGACCTCGCCCGGCAGTGGCTCGACGAGCATGTCGCGGTGCGGTGCAAGGCGAACACGGTACGCATGTACACGGTGACCGTGAAGCGGCACCTGCTGCCCGCGTTCGGGAAGATGCCCGGCGCTGGCGCTCGACCATGCGAGGGTGACGGAAATCCATCACTCCCTGCGGGCGACGCCGGCGATGGCGAACCAGGCGGTCGACATCCTCGCGCGCATCTGGAACGCGGCGGAGGACCGGAGGCAGCTGCCGGAGGCGAGCAACCCGTGCCGGCCGGTGGTGAAGAACAGGGAACGCCGGCGCGAACGGTTCCTCTCCGAGGAGGAGTTCCGCCGCCTCGGGCGCACGCTCGCCGAGGCGGAGACCCGCATGGGCGTTTCGATCCACGCCGTTGCCGCGATCCGGCTGCTGCTGCTCACCGGCTGCCGGCTGAACGAGATCCTGACGCTGCGCTGGCAGGACGTAGAACTGGAGGCGCGCGAACTGGATCTCGCTGATTCCAAGGCCGGCGCGCGCACGGTGCCGATCTCGCCGGAGGCGGCGGAGGTGCTCTCGAACATCCCCCGCGTCGAGGGCAGCCCCTGGGTCATTTCCGGGAACGTCAAGGCCAGGCACATGCGCAACCTGGACGCTCCCTGGAACCTGATCTGCAAGCGCCGGGATCGAGAACGCGCGGCTCCACGACTGCCGCCGCAGCTTCGCCTCCAGGGCGCTGGCGCTCGGCGAGGGGCTGCCGATGATCGGGCGGCTGCTCGGTCATACGCAGGTGGCGACCACCGCCCGCTACGCCTTGCCGGACTCGGCCTGCCTTGCGAGACGCTGGATGCCGACTGCCGGACTGCTGACGACCACGCCGCCTTGAGGGACCAAGGCCTATCCAGCGCGGCCCTCCAGGACCTTGGCCTCAAGGCCGAATCCAAGCGCCGACAGCACGCTGGTCAACGTGCTGAGCCGAGGATCGCCCTCTTCGCTCAATGCCCTGTACAGGGCCTCGCGCGACACCCCCGACTCCCTGGACACTTCGGTCATTCCGCGCGCACGCGCGACCGTGCCAAGTGCGTGGGCGATGAACTTCGGATCGCCGGACTCGAACGCCTCGGCAACAAGCTCGGCCTGCACCTCCGGGGACGTGAGGTATTCCGCCGGATCAAACTTTGTGGTCTTCATCGTCGATCTCCCTTGCAAGCTGCTGGGCCGTGGCAATGTCCCGTTCCTAGGATCCCTTGTCGCCGCCGCACAGCAGCAGGATCACCGTCCCGCCGCGGCGAACGAAGTAGAGCCTGTATCCCGGCCCCTGGTGAATCCTGAACTCGCTTATGCCGCCCGCGAGCAGCTTCGTGTCGCCAAGCGTCCCGGCCTCGATCCGGACCATCCGCTTCGCGATGGCCTCCTTGGCTCTCTGGTCCTTGAGCCCGCGAATCCATTTTCTGAAAACCGGTGTCTGGCGCAGCTCGTACATATGTAACTTATAGGTTACATCCTCCCAGTCGTCAAGCGCTGCCTGAGACCTGCTTTACGATCAGACGATCACGGTGCCGATGGTGATTTGGCACAAGGATCTGGCGCCCCGCGAGATCGACACGCAGTTGGGTCTTGTCGACATCGTCCCAACGGTGCTGGATCTGCTCGATGTCCGGTCCCCGGCACCGCTCGACGGGCATTCTTTGGCCGGGATCGTTTGCGGCGGGGAAGCGACGGTCGAGCAGGTTCACTACTCTGAAACGCACTACCCGCGGGAACAGGTCGAGGCGACGAACGGCGAATATCACTGGACGCACGACAAGAAGTCCGTTCGCATAGGCAATCGCTACAAGATCATATTCCACGTCGACAGCGACCTCGTCGAGGTGTTCGATCTGCGCTCCGATCCCATGGAGAAAAGGAACCTGGTAAGAGGTATGCCGGACCAGCGACGGCAGGCAGGGACTTGAGTCTTGGAGGCATCGCGACCCCAGCCCAGGAAGCCTGGACGCGTCCAGCACGGGCAGGTCAGCATCGGCTTCGCGATCCTGTGCCTGGTCGCGTTTCTCAGTTCCCTGGATTCTGCAGTGAACGTGGCTTTTCCGCCGATAGTGGCAGACTTTGGAATCGAGGTGCCCCAGATCAAATGCAGAAGTCCTGACCTCGAGGGGTGAAGCTGACAACATTGTTGAACCCTTTTTTCTTGAATTCCGCTGGTGCGCCGAAGGCGAGACCCCTTGTTTTTATGCTTCGGTGCGAATGTCCGGAGGCTTCAGCCCCACATC
>JAJDVJ010000093.1 GCA_022826205.1 Silicimonas sp.
CGCAGGACACGGGGAACGGCGGCTCCGGAAAGCGGATGCATGCCGCCATCAGCGCCTTCTTCGGACCGGGATCACTGCAAGCGATTTGCACGACTCCAATTTGGTCTGCGTGATCTCATTCATGTCTACGCATCGGGGTCTTGAGGAAAAGCCTCCAGCGCCCGCATGCACGGGACTTTCCGCGATTTGCGCATCCGGCCTTGGCTGGGCCGCAATCGCCGTGAAATCGCGTCGGATCAAGGCTCTGCCGTCCGCTGTCACCGGCTGTCTGTCGGCTGGCGAATCCCGCCGTTCCCGGCCGGAACGGGGCCAGGGCCGCAACTGTCGTTGGCTGGGAGCTCATGTCGGTTGCGTCGCAGGGCGAACTGAGGCTGGTGAAGCAGGCGCCCGAGCTGCCGCGCCTTCCGGCTTGTGGTGTTGAGTTCAATTCGGGCGGCGGGAGACTGCGATTCTACCCGGATTGTCAACACGCCGGAGTCGTCGCGCGAACCTCGCCTGGGTGCGATTGGCCATGGGTTGCTGCAGCGCCCCAACCGGTCTCGCTGACGACGCAGATTTCTCCAGAGGACAGGCGTGATGGCGCGGGTTGCCGAATGGACCTGGAGGTGGAACAGCGGCGAGACTTTGAGTTTCAACTGTGCTCAGGCATCAAGCTGCTCCGGCATGCAGGACTCCCGCATCCGCGCCCCGCGCGAGAGCTGTTTCGGAGGGTGTCGGGCCGAAGACGGGGCTCGATGGCGTGAAGCGCCCAAGCGAGGCACTGTCCGCACGGCGACGCTCCTGATCCCGCCCAGGACCCGTAAGGTTGCCGTTGCTTGTGCCGGATTCCCCTGCGGGCCGTGACCGGGCGGGAACTCCGGCAAGCCCCTGCGCGGCAGTTCGCGACGAGCCCGAGATCTGTCCGGCAAGGCCGGAGGCGTGACGGTCTTGTCAGGTTCGGGCGTCATGGCCGGCTGCGCGCAGGAATCCGTGCTTGACTTCGAGGGCGGCAATGCGGGACGAAGTCCGAAATGTCACTTGTCTTCCGGATTTCGACGACGGATTTCAACTGCATCGCAGGTTTCGATGGAGGCCGTGACGGCGGGGGCAGTTCCCAAGAGGCACTTTCACGATGAAGGACCCATCATGACCCAAATTGCTCAGGGTACCATCGGGACGTATATTCTCCAAACCGAATTCAAAATTGGAGGCAACTGCGAATGACCAAGGCACTTCTCGCGAGTGCAGTGCTTGCGTTGCAGATGACGGAATCATTTGCCGCAAGCCCTTCAATTGACGAACATCTTTCCGCTGGCGGAGCCAGGTTTGTCCTTGCCTCGGTTCCGGAGGCCGAAGACCTGGTGATTCAGGTCGCCTGGCCTGTCGACTGGGCGGTGGACCGGACCATCAATCAAGTGGCGCCGATACTGGCCACGACCTCGCAGTTTGCCAGTGGCGCCGAGGGCTATGATCCCGGCGACTTCTTTGCTTTGCTGGAAGGCGCAGGCGCCGAAGCGCGTCTGACGGTTGATCAGGATTTCGCCTATGGAACGGTGCTGTCGCCGCTCGGTGACGCCGAGGACGTCCTTGCCGCAGTCAACGCTCATCTGCGAAGGCCACGCTTCGACGAGGCGTGGTTTCGCCGCTATCGGGACTCGTTCAGGGATTTTCTGGCGGAGAAACAGAACGGTCGTCCCTGGCTCGCCTTCGACGCCATATACTGGGCAGCGTTTGGCGATCACCCTTTCCGAAGAACGGCGGTCTTTCGAGACCTGGATGCAGCCAGGAACGTGGCACGGTCTGATTTGGCCTCCTGGGCGGCGGCAACCTACACGAGCGCTCCGCATGCGCTAATAGTCGCAGGCGACGTTGATGCCGTGAAGGCCGGTCGCCTTGTCGACCTGCTGCTGCGCGGCTTGCCAGGCAAGCCGGTCCCGCGTGCCTCTCTGCCCGTCGGCGTGCCCAAGGTCGGCAAGGTATTGATCCATGCCCCCCATGCAGAGGATTCCTACGCAGCCATCATAGGAGCGGTTACGGTGCCAAGCGAGTGGCCAAGGCACCACGACGGGTTCATCCAGTGGACGCTGTCGCATTCGGGCGGAGGAATCCTCAATGACGCCGCGCGAGGCTCGCTGAGGGCCGCGTACTTCATCGACGCCGAGGTCGGCGAATTCCACTACGACAGCCATTTTCTCCTGATTCACGGTTCCGTCGACACCGCCAAGGCCGGTGCGGCAGTCGAGAAGCTCCTGCAAGTCTACGACGGGTACGTGAAGTCTCCTTTGACCGAGGGGCTTGAACGGTTCCGCTCGAGAACGCAGGAATCCTCAAGTCGCAATTTGAGCGACCCCATCGACCTTGCGCATGCAGCCCTCAAGGCAGTGCTGCGAGGTCATGACGTGGCCGTGATACAAGAACGCCTTGCAAGCGCGGAATGGCTGACACCCGAGGAGGTTCGCAAGCGCGTCCGGGAGGGCTATCCGGACGCAGGCGACCTGCTCGTCGTCGTGGTCTCCCCTGATCCCGACGCGCTGCCCGGTGCATGCGTGATCGAGGCGCCGAAGGAGGTGCTGGAATGCGACCTGAAGTGACGCGGACCGCGTCGGCACTTGCCGTTGCGGCGCTGGTCCTGGGCGTGGCCTGTCTCCCGACCGGGGCGCGGCCTGACTCGAGCACGGCCCGGGAGGCGTCGCGGCTGCACGTGTTTCCGCGCGACGACACGGACCGACTGGACGTGCACGTCTTCGTTCCGTACAGGGCCGAAGTCCCCGGGCTTGCACATTATGTCGAGCACCTGGCGTGGCTCAGCGCGACGCGGGATTGGGCAAGCAACCGGCGGGGCCGCACGGGCGCGTGGACGAATGCGCACACGATACACTACTGGATTTCGGCGCAAGGCGGCAGCGTTGACGAACTCGTCGAGACGATCGGACGCGTATTCGATCCGATAGCGCTTGCGGAGCAGTTCGCCCTTTCGGAGCGCGAGATCATTCTGCGCGAATACAGGCAGAAGGAGGTTGAGGACCCGTGGTACCGGACATTCGAGCAGATCAACGTCGAGCTCAACAGTGGAAGTCCGGCAGCGATTCCCGTTCTTGGAGAGCCGGAAGACATCAAGGCGCTTGACCTGTTGCAGGCCCGGAAGCTGCACGCCCAAACGCATCTGGTTTCGAATGCCGCCTTCCTGGTCGACGGAAACGTTTCGGAAGAAGCGGCGCTTCGGGCGCTCCGCAAGCTGGGGTTTCCAAGGAACTCCGAAAATGGAGACGCAATCGATCACCCAGGCTTCAGTCCCGCTTCCAGCGAGAGGATTGAACTTCGCCTTGCCCGCGAGACCCTGACTCCGCACGTGATCTGGCGCCGGGTCGTTCGGCTGAACGAGAAAACACCCTATGAGGTTCTCGCATCCAGGGCCGAACTGCTTGGCATGATCCTGAGCGCCAGCCGTCCGGGCGGGCTGGCGAAGGCCCTTCAATTCGATCAGGGGATTGCCCGGTCCTTCAGCCTGTGGGTTCACGCAATTGACGGGCGGCACGCGGAATTGTCGTTCGTGGCCCACCCGGATCCGGGGGTGACGCTGCAGGGACTTGTGGAAGCGTTCGAGCAGGCGCTGGCGCAAGCGGCACGCTCAGGCATTCCGCAGGCGACCCATGACCGGGTTCTCCGGCGGCATGCCCGGCAGTGGCCGGACTGGGAGGACGAGGCCGAAGCGTCCGAGTACATGAAGACGCTTGCCATAGCGAGACTGTCCGAGTGGCGGCAGCCTCCCGATGCAGAGACCATGAGGAATCTGCATGGGCAACTGCCGTTGTCGGCGATTGACGAACTGCTCAGGCAGATTGCCGGAGAAGGCCGCACCGTCGTCGCATTCGTTGGTCCCGAAGGTGCCACCGAGTGAGCCCTCCACCCTTGATCCCGTATTCCGGAATGCCTGCCGCACCAGCCTGCAGCACAAGGAATTCGGTTGCCGGTCAAGCGGCTGGGCCCGAAAGCTTCATCATTTCCCGGCGCTCGGCGGAAAAGCGAATGCACAGGTGTCCTTCGATCATGGGCGGATCTCCCGACTAATGCCGAATTCGTTCACGGGCTTCCGGTTGCCTTGGGTACCGCTGCCAACTCCGTGGAAATGCAGAAGTCCTGACCTCGAGGGGTGAAGCTGACAACATTGTTGAACCCTTTTTTCTTGAATTCCGCTGGTGCGCCGAAGGCGAGACCCCTTGTTTTTATGCTTCGGTGCGAATGTCCGGAGGCTTCAGCCCCACATC
>JAJDVJ010000129.1 GCA_022826205.1 Silicimonas sp.
CAGATTCGAACAAGGGGGAGGTCTCTGCAATGAACCTCCTTGAACTCACCGGAGTCGAAAAGAGCTTTGGGGCAGTGCAGGTGCTGCACGGGGTCGACCTGACCGTCGATGCTGGTGAGGTCCTCGGCTTGGTCGGCGACAACGGCGCGGGCAAGTCCACGCTGATGAAGTCGATCACCGGGGTATATTCGACCGACAATGGTCATGTCAGATTCGATGGCATCGACGTCACCCATCTGGATCCGGGCGAGCGGCGCGAGATGGGGATCGAGATGATCTATCAGGACCTCGCCCTTGCCTCGCAGCAGGACGTGGCCAACAACATCTTTCTGGGACGCGAGCCGACAAAGCGGATGTTTGGCCTTATCCCATCCTTCGTGGACAAGAAAAAGATCGACAGGCAAGCGCAGGAGATGCTTGACCAACTGGGCGTGCATGTACCTTCCGTGCATATTCCGGTCGGCATGCTTTCGGGCGGGCAACAGCAGACCATAGCCATTGCACGTGCGCTGACCTTCAAGCCCAAGCTGGTAATCATGGACGAACCCACGGCGGCGCTGGCGGTGCGCGAAGTCGAAAGCGTGCTGAAGCTCATCGACCAGATGCGCGCGGAAGGCATCGCGACCATCCTGATCAGTCACCGCCTCAACGATGTCTTCGAGGCCTGCGGGCGCATTGTCGTCTTGCGCCGTGGCAACGTGATTGCTGATCTCAAGCGCGACAAGACGGACATGGCAGAGGTCGTGTCCTACATCGTTGGTGCCCATGGTTGAAGCGTTCTCATGCCAAGGCTAGGACTGCACAGTCTCGCCTTTACCCCGCTTTGGAACCCACACGAAGCGGACGCACTCTTGCCGTCAATCACCGCGCATGGGGTTAGCGTGATCGAAACGCCGCTTCTGGATCCGCGGAACTACGACAGTGCCGGCACTCGCCGCGCCGCGGAGCGCAGTGGGGTCGAAATCGTCTGCTCGCTGGGCCTGCCCGCCGATATGGACGTGTTGATCCGACCCGACGAGGTTGCGGATTACCTAGGCTTTGCTCTGAAGGTTGCCCGCGATGCCGGCGCAGGGGCGCTCTCCGGCGTAACCTATGGAACGATAGGCAAGCGATCAGGCGCGCCGGTGACCACGGCAGAGCTTGACGCGATCTGCCGCCTGATCGAAAAGGTTTCCCGCAAGGCGCGCGATCTGAACATGAAACTCGGGATTGAGCCCTGCAACCGCTACGAAACCCACCTTCTGAACACTGCCAAGCAAGGCGCTGCGCTGATCGAGCGCGTCGGCACCGAGAATGTCTTTGTCCATCTCGACACGTATCACATGAATGTCGAAGAGGTCAGCATGGCGCAGGGGTTCGTCGAGGCGGGCGAGCACTTGGGCTACGTCCATCTCTCCGAATCCAACCGAGGCGTCCCCGGGCGTGGAACGCTGGACTGGAAGGGCACTTTCGCGGGATTGAAGGAAGTTGGCTACGACGGCACCATGACACTGGAGAGTTTCGTCCACTTGGCCCCCGAGATCGCGTCGGGCCTTGCCGTTTGGCGCCCAGTGGCCGAACGACCAGAAGACGTGATTGAAGTCGGCCTACCATTCATTGTCGAAAGCGCTCGGGATGCCGGGCTTTCCATGTCTTGAGCATCGGCATGGAGCCTGAATCCTTCGAAGCGCTCTGCGAACTGGCTCGGAACCGTGGGGCGCGGGCACGGAATTTACCACCGTTGCCGCGCCGCCGGGCTCAATCTGCATGCGGCCATCATCATCAACTGGAACACGGGCCGGCTTGGACGCGCCGTCCAGAAACGCAAGCGCTTAGACCCGCCGTATCAAAGGGCATTGTCAATTAAGTTGCCGAACGCTCGTCCAAGTGCGACAGGCCGCCCGCGAACAGTCAATCCGCCAATCTTTGGCCCAAATTTTACGCTGCGATCTGAACAGAGCCGCTTAAGCAGTTCGCAAACATCTATGGATTGCGGTTCCTCGCCTTCGCCCGATTGCAGGGCAAAGGAGACAAGTACGTCAGCCAACACTGCCATGTCGTCCAAGGTGCGGATGAACGGCGCGCCATCTTCTTCGTCCCAGAGTTCGGCTCTGATGCGTAGGCCGGTAGTCGGTGTGCATGGATCGTGCCCGACTTCGGCCAGCGTGCGCATTCTTTCGACATCAAAGCGAGCGATACGCGCCTGCATTTCATTGAACGCGCGCGTCTCGACGGCCGACCAGGACGCATCCGGCCAGAAGGACCGTTTCATGGGCGTCGGCGCTATCCGCGTCTTCACGGACGTTATCTCGGGCGCCCGCGCCAAGCGCCCGGCGCTGACCGAGCTGTTCGATCATGCCCGGCCCGGCGACAGCCTCTGCGTCACCTGCCTCGACTGCCTTGGCTGGTCGCGGAAGGAACTGCTCGAAATCGTTGAGGATCTCAAGGAGCGCAGTATCCACCTGGTCAGCCTTGAAGAGGACGTCGATACGTCATCCGCCGCCGAAAAACTGGACTTTCATGACTTTCGAACGATCGCCCACTTCGGACGGTGGCTGATCGCGGAACGTACCGCGACGGCATCGCGGCGGCCAGGAAACGCGGCAAGGATCTGAAATGTCGCCCGGGCAGGCCGCAAAGCAGCTAAACTACAGCAGGGCAACAGCATGCAGGATCGCCAAGTCGATCTCTTGACTCAGGATGTGCCCGATCCGTTCTCCCTTGGAGCAATTCAGCGAACAATTCATGCGATGACGCCATAGGGTTCTCCGAGTTTGGCTTAATGTTAACTTGACCGGTTGTATTGACAAGTTAACATGCCAGCGTTATCATGAAAAAGGCCATCAACGTCGAATCATGACTGAGCACACGAACACGTTGACCCGCGTCATCCGTAAGGCTGGCCCTGTGCCAGTTTATCGGCAGCTCGCGGAGATTCTTGAGCAGGACATCAAGGCATCCTCAGATTTTGAGACTGCCATGCGTCTGCCGTCTGAGCATGATCTGGCGGGTGAATTCCAAGTCTCTCGCGTAACCGTGAGGCAAGCTCTGGATCATCTATTGTCCAAAGGGCTCATTTACAAAGAGCGCGGTCGAGGCACATACGCCCGATCGACTCATGTTCGGGGCATGACCGGACTGGACGGTTTCTCCACGGAGGTCTCAAGAGCGGGGCTGCATCCCGGCTCGGCCTTACTTGGCTTTGAGCTTGTCGTTGGTTTGCCAGACGGGATGCTGCCTTACATCTTTCAAAGATCGGATGCGGAGCAAGAGTATTATAGACTGCAGCGCGCCCGTACCGCGAATGGTGAGCCCATTGCATTTGAAGAGGCCTATCTGCCAGCGCCTCGCTATCCCGACATCGAATCGGTGAACTGGGAAGACGCATCCCTATTTCAGTTGCTTGTGGAAAAGTGGGGATTCGAACCCGCTTGGGCGGATGCCGTGTTGCAGATAGGTGTCGCCAACAAGATCGAGGCCGGTGCTTTGCAAATCGCAGAAGGTGATCCGGTAATGATCGCTTGGCGTGTCAGTTCAACGGAATTGGACGAAGTGCTGGAGTATACGAAGTCGGTCTACCGAAGCGAAGAATGCGCTTTGACCATCCGTCGACATAAACTCGGATAGGCCTTGAGATGACGCAAACAGTCCCTTTGGCCGCAGGTATCGATATCGGTGGCGGCAGCGCAAAAATCGGGTTGGTTTCGTCCGGCGGAACGATGGTCGAGCAGTTTCAAGTCAAAATGCCGCCCTCGCAGAATGGCACAGAACTTCTCCTGGAATTCCTCTCGCAGTTGAAAGCTAATCTTGCCACCCATACGGAAGGCCGGTTGCTGGGGCTGGGAATTGGTGTGCCAGGGCATGTCGATCAAGATCACACCACGACATTCAAGAGCAATGTTCCCGCGATTGATGGCCTGGACATACGAAGACTTGCGGAAGCAGAGCTAGACTGTCCGGTCTTCATTGAAAACGACGCCATTTTCGCGGCCGTTGGTGAACAGGCTCTAGGATCAGGCAAGGGCGTTTCCCGGTTTCTGATGATCACGCTTGGCACTGGTCTTGGTCCTGCCTTTGTCGAAGACGGAGTGCCGATTTTGACTGGTAACGGCGCAATGGGTGACGCGGGCCATCTGATTGTGGACCCGAGTCTTGAACATGGATGCCGACAAGGGTGCTTCGGATGCGTTGAATCAGTCGCATCCGGTGAGGCGCTGAACCGCCGGATCGAAGAAGTTCTTGTTGCAGATCGGACCGGGCATCTGCCCGACGTCGTGTCGAGTGGATCGAAACCCACCGTTCGGGACCTGATCGCAGGCGCGCGCGCCGATGATCCGGCCTGCGTCAGAATCATGGATGAGACGAGCCACTGGCTTGCCATGTGGATCACTGGTCTCACCCACACGTTTGCACCGCAGTTGATCGCTTTTGGTGGTGGTTGGGGCGCAGCCGGGCAAGGGTTCGTCGATGAGATCGCGATGAAATCCCGACGCATGGGGCTACCTTACTATTTTGAAGGCCTGCAATTTGTCCAGGCGGAACTTGGGAACTCGGCGGGAGTTATCGGTGCCGCGATAACCGCGCTACGACAAACAAAAGAAATGAAAAATGGCACAATCCTATCTGGATGAGATTCACGAGCAGCCGCATGTTCTGTCCAAGATTGCCGACGGCTTTGACGGCAATGCTCTCCAGCGACTGGTAGGTCTTTGTGCACGGGTCAAGAGCGGAGCCTACTCAAAGGTTATTCTGACAGGCATGGGGGGATCGCTGATTGGGTCTTACCCAAGCTGGCTTGAACTGAGTAAAGCTCTGGATATTCCGGTCTTGTTGATTGATGCGTCTGAATTGACGCAACAAATTGCAAGCATTATCGACGCGCGAACTCTGATAATCGCAACATCGCAGTCCGGAGAAAGCGGTGAGGTTTCACGCATCACGAGGCTGGAACAACAGCCGGGTGCATCAATCAGCGTAACGAACGGACCTGGAAACTCGCTTGCAAACTGGGCGGATGTTGCCTTGTTTTCCAATGCTGGCCCAGAAAGTACAGTCTCTACAAAGTCATATACCGGTGGCCTGGCGGTTCTAAAGCTCCTGTGCGTGCATTTGACGGGCGCCGATGTGGCCGAGGCCCGATCAGAAATAGCGATTGCCGCAAACGCAGTTCGGAGATTTACGGCAGAGATGCTCGAACGCAACGAAGAGATTGCAGAATTTCTCGGTTCGGAGACGCCCGTTTGCTTTATCGGCCGTGGACACAGTTACACGTCTGCACAGATTTCGGCCCTAGTGACGTTGGAGGGCGCGAAACTGCATTCGTCCGCTTTCTCGGGCGGCGGGTTTCGGCACGGGCCGGTCGAATTGCTCCGCGATGGATTTGTCAGCGTGTTCTACTTTGGTGACAATGCGGTCGCAGACAAAAACAACGCGCTCTTGGACACCATTTTGAAGCATGGCGGCAAGTCACTAGTATTCTGCAATGGCGAACACATTCCATCCATGCCCGAGTCTGATAAGCTAAGAATTGTGAGCTTTCCGGCAGTCGCTGCGGATACAGTTCCAATACTTGAAGTTATTCCAACGCAGACACTTCAAATCCCTCTGTCTATCGCACGTGGCTTTGTCCCCGGCGACTTCTTGAACGCGTCAAAGATCACAACGGTTGAGTGAGCAAGGATCGAAAAGTCTCGCCATGCAAGAATTCGACCATGTCATTGTCGGGGCCGGTTCTGCCGGTTGTGTTCTCGCCAACCGACTGTCTTCAGAAGCGCAGAATTCGGTGTGCGTTCTGGAGGCGGGGCCTTCGGACAATAGCATGATTATCCAGATGCCGGCGGCGCTCACCTTTCCCATCGAAAGCGACACCTACAATTGGAAATATGCCAGCGAAGCGGAACCTCATTTGAATGGGCGCAGCTTGGGGCAGGCGCGCGGGCGGTGCCTTGGGGGAAGCTCGGCAATCAACGGCATGGTCTTTGTGCGCGGCAATCCGCGGGATTTTGATAGCTGGCGACAGTTTGGCCTTGAGGGCTGGGATTTCGAATATTGCCTGCCGTATTTCAAACGTTTGGAAACCTACGCTGGCAGCACCGACCCGAACCGCGGGCATGACGGGCCACTAAGCGTCCAGGAAAGCCGCGCCGACCACGTCTTCTATGATCGCTTCATCGAAGCGGCGGGCCAGTTTGGCCTCGGCCAGACGCGGGATTACAACGGCACCCGGCAAGAGGGCGCGCATGTCACCCAAGCAACAATCCGCAACGGTATCCGAAGTAGCGCCGCCGAAGCTTATCTCCATCCGGTCAAGAGCCGGCCGAACTTGACGATCAAGACAGACTGCTTCGTCAACAAAATCCATTTTGAGGGCAAGACAGCCGTTGGCGTTGAATGTGTTCAGAAAGGCGAAATCAACATCGTTCGTGCGGCGAAAGAAGTCATCTTGTGCACAGGGACCATTGGGTCGCCGCAGATCCTGATGCTCTCCGGGGTGGGGAATTCGGATCATTTGCGCGCGCATAGCATTGACGTGGTGCAGCACATCCCCGGCGTCGGGCAAAACTTGCAAGATCACGTTGTGGCACCGCTCCGTTACCGGTGCGACAAACCTGTTTCGATCAAACGCCATCTCAACCTTGTGGGGCGCGCGAAACTTGGGGTGGAATGGTTGCTGTTCAAAAAGGGGCTGGGCACCTCAAGTTTCTTTGAGGTGGGGGCATTCTTCAACAGCGGCGATGCCCCCGAAAGATTTCCGAACCTGCAGCATGAATTTCTGCCATTTCTCGCGGATTTTCAGGATGGAAGGGTCGAGCTGGCGGATGGGTTTCAATACTTTGTCTCGCAAATGCGCCCCAACAGCCGTGGGCACATCCGTCTCAAGTCTGCGAACCCACGCGACTATCCTGCAATTCAGTTCAACTATCTGAGCGATCCCAGAGATTTGGCGGAGATGCTGAACGGCATCAAATTGACGCGCGAGATGGCACATCAGGCGGCGTGGAACGAATTTCGCCATGCAGAGCTTGACCCGGACCTGCCGGACTGCAGCGATGAAGAGCTGACCGCCTGGTTCCGCGCCAATGCAAACACGGAGCACCATCCCGCGGGCACCTGTCGGATGGGCACAGATGACGACGCGGTGACTGATGGTGTTGGCCTTGTGCACGGTGTGGACCGATTGCGAGTGGTAGATGGATCAATTCTGCCGCTCGTGCCAACCGCAAACATCAATGCTCCGATCATAATGGTGGCCGAAAAGATCTCCGATGCGATCATGAACAAACCGGCGTTGCCGAGAGAGGCACTGGTTTAGCAAAGATGAAAAAGGGAAGTTTCGTTTGTTTCTCGATGCATTTCGCCAGAATTACCGAAGGCCGCCTTTCGAACGCGCCATGTTATCGTACTGCCCCCAAGTCAACGTATCGTGCATTAGTGTTGGTATCATCCGGCCAGACGTTCCGGCACTCGCCGTCGCTGCGCACAAGGTTCAGTTTGGCCAGCCCCGATCCGGACAGATTGGCCAGACAGTCGGTCATCTGGACTAACTTGGCAGGCAGGGCTCAGCTAGCGTCTTCCGCCGGCCAGCAATTCGGCCTCGGGCAATTTCTTGAGGGTGAGCATGGCCCAGGCTCCAACAACCGGGCCGGGAACAAGGATCAGGAACGTCCAGCGCCAACTGCCCAGCATTTCGGCCAGCACCGGCAGCAGCCAGACGGTGATCATCGTGATCCCAAATCCCACTCCCATCTGAAATGCCACGGTAGAGCCAACGAGGGTCTGATCCGCCAGTTCGGTCACCGCCGCGGTGTACTGGGCACTGTCGGCGATGATGACTGCGCCCCAGATGGTTGCAACCGCTATAAGCGCCCAGGCCGGACCA
>JAJDVJ010000087.1 GCA_022826205.1 Silicimonas sp.
CCGTCACCTCGCGAAGGTCGATGGAGGAATCCGGGGGCGGAAGAATCACAATGGCCGGCAGGTTGCCACATCGAAAACGGAATGGCCAGCCCCAAAATCACCGCGTGACGATCACCGGACCGACAAAAAAATAGCCCTGCAGCATCAAGCAGAATATTTCGGCAATTGAGGTCTGCATGGTATACGCCCAAGGAATGCATCTGCCCTATGACGGCGCCAATCATGAACCAGTTCCGTTCGGGGAGAGCACGTTCCAGCAAAATCTCGGCCAAGGTGCGTGTATCCGAGATGCGTTCGGTGATCAGATCGGCACGGTAGAAAGGACCGGATGGGCAGTAACGCGCGGCAAGTGGCCGTGGCACCGACATGCCTTGCGTGTTCATCCAGTCGAGCAACGTGAACTCCCGCATTGCCCGGCTGTTGTCGATCCGTGTGCCGATGTAGCGGTCGTGGATGAACTTGCCGACAATGCCACCGCGCTGGAAATGCCGCAAAACCATATCACGATCAGAATAGTGCAAAAAGTACGCCTGGTTGCGTCCTTGCGAACCGCCTCGAAGGTTGCCCTTGTCGCGAAGCCAGTCAGGATCGAATATCCGCGGTTCCATCGGTAGGAAAATGGTTGAATCGTACCAAATAACCGCGCCTTCGACATGGAGCTCCGAGGTCGTGTCCATGAGAAACCCGCTTCAGTCCCCGCATCCGTTCGCTGCAACCACGCAGTTCTTCGCTTCGCAGCCAGAAAAGAGATGGGCTTGTCTCTGGCTGACGTCAACTATAGGGGCCCGGCGAGGGGACTGCAAAGTTCCCCCCAAAAGATCGTCAATCCGAGGAAAATTGTGGCTCACATTGCCTTGCTGATTCCCAATCTAAGGGGGGGAGGAGCGGAGCGGATAACGCTTCGGATCACAGATGGGTTGGTGAATCTGGGACATCATGTGGACATTGTTCTCTTCGAGCCAGCAGTCAAATTCAATGGCGAAATTCCTGCAAATGCACGGCTATTGGTTCTGTGCGGAAGAAACGTTGCGCAAGCTTCGAACAATTTCCCGCGGAGCGCACTATGGTGCGACGAACGCGCACCTCTGACACTTTTGGCACAACTGGCCGCCGCCATGGGATCCAATCGCCTGCGATTGCTGATGCTACGCCCAAAAATAGCGACCTACGTACTTCGCTTGATCCCCTATATTGAGCGCGAGCGCCCAGACATCATCTTCGCAAATCTTCCAAGGATGGAATACGCGGCATTGCTGGCCGCACGGACATTGTCGCCGCCACCCCCACCAATTGTACCCGTAGTGCACAGCGTGTTTGGCCAGAATTCGAGGCAGTCTCGTCGGAGACGTCTGCTGTTTCCCAAGGCCGCTCATGTGGTGGCTGTCTCGCATGGCGTTGCAGAGAACATCTGCGCCACGTCCGGTGTCGCTAAAGACTGCATCACGACCATCCAAAATCCAGCATACTCACCGCATATCGCCCGACTGGCTCAATCGCATCCTGATCATCATTGGTTCACGGACTCTGGTCCACCGATAGTTCTCGGCGTGGGGCGTCTTGTACCAGACAAGGACTTCTTAACCTTGCTGGAGGCTTTCCACCTCGTGCGAACGAAGCACACGTGCCGTCTTCTCATACTGGGCGAAGGGAGAGTACGCCGGGCACTCGAAAGGAGAGTGCGTAAGCTTGGCATTTCAGACCATGTGTCGATGCCGGGTTGGGCGGAGAACCCCTATGCCTTCATGTCCCGGGTTTCACTCTTTGCACTTTCGTCACGACGCGAGGGTTTTCCTACAGTGCTTGTAGAAGCTCTGGCCTGCGGCTGCCCTTCCGTTTCAACTGACTGCCCAGCGGGTCCATCAGAGATTCTTGAAGCCCCTGAACTGCTCGCTCCCGTTGGGGACCCGAAGACACTGGCGCAGGTCATGTTGCAGGCACTTAGGAGGCCTTGGGACAGAATGGCACTGCAAGCCAAGGCCGAACAGTTTTCTGTACGGCGTGCCGCCCTAGAGTACGATAGGCTGATATCTGACATCTCGGTCTGAAGTGGCGAAAGTGGAAAGGATGATGTCGATGCGGCCGACAATTTTGGTGACAGGTGGCGCCGGTTACATCGGCAGCCACGTAACGCTTGCATTGCGCGATCAAGATTGGCCGGTCTTGGTGGTCGACAATTTGGAGTCCGGCCAAGTGGACCTAGTGCCGGACGGTGCAGAGTTCGTCAATGCGGATTGCGGCGATGCAGATCGAATGCGGGCACTGTTCGCCAAACACCAGGTTCACGCAGTCATTCATCTCGCTGCTTCGACCTTGGTGCCTGAGTCGGTTGCCGATCCCATGAAGTATTACCTGAACAACACCGTCAATACGGCAAGTCTCATTGAGAGCTGCATTAGGTCGAATGTGGGGATGTTCATTTACAGCTCGACTGCTGCTGTCTACGGGACAGCGGAAGGATCGGCTTGCGTCTCTGAGGAGGAACCGCCGCGCCCACTCACCCCCTACGGAAAATCCAAGCTCATGGGGGAAGAGATGTTGGCGGACGCTGCCAGCGCCTATCCTTTCCGCTACATCGTTTTGAGATATTTCAACGTGGCTGGCGCCGATCCCGCCGGACGTAGCGGCCAACCGAATCCAGACGCGACACACCTCATAAGTGTGGCATGTCAGACGGCAGCAGGTGCACGCGCGTCCATGGAAATCTACGGAACCGATTACGATACACCCGATGGAACCTGCGTGAGAGATTACGTTCACGTCTCTGACGTCGCGGACGCGCACACGGCCGCGCTCGAGCACTTGATGCGTGGCGCAGAAAGCGGAGTCTTCAATTGTGGATACGGCCTCGGCCATTCGGTGCTGGACGTAATCGCGGCTGCGCGCCTCGTGTCAGGTGCGGACATTTGCGTCCGTGAGGCATCTCGCCGGCCAGGTGATGTCCCGGAACTGGTTTGTTCGGCGCAGCGCATCCAGGACAAGCTTGGCTGGTCACCCAAACATGATCAACTCTCGACTATAGTGCGAACCGCATACGAGTGGGAAAGCCGTCAGCGGGATGGTAAGATGTAATTGAGTTTCCGCCATAATCCAGTGATCGCAAGCCTAATGCAGTCCTCACAGAGTGCGATTGTGCACGTTTAGCGGAAATGCGCAGATCAATCTGACTTGTGCGAAACATGCCCAATGTTATCCGAGCCTGCATTAGCGGCGTCCCTGTAGTTCTGGTTGTTGCTGTGCCGGATTGGTAAGCTCCTGATTGACCGAAGGAATGGTCCGTGACCGTCAACGTTGTAGAAGAACCTCAGGTTGAGTACGAGCGGATTGGCGATCCATCTCGCCCCGCAGGGATCAGTGCATTTCTGCGTGTCAAGAACGGCGCAGACTTTGTTGAAACTGCGATTCGCAGCCACATCCGTCAATTTGACGAAATCGTGGCGGTCTTTAATGACTGTTCCGATGCTACGCCCGATATCTTGGCCAGGCTGGCAACCGAGTTTGGCGAACGGCTGAAAGTCTTTCATTACGTCCCTAGAGTATTCCCGCCCGGGAGCTCTGGCCACGCTGCCGAGCCAGATGACTCGCCGCATTCGCTGGTCCACTATTATAACTTTTCCTTGGCACAGACCCGGTTTAGCACGGTCACCAAGCTCGACGACGATCATGTCGCGCTTGATGCTCCGCTCAACAAAATTTGCCGTCAAATCCGCACTAGCAGTTGCAGGCTGCCTGAGATGTGGTGTTTTTCAGGTCTCAATCTCGCGCGCAGGACAGATGGCAGCCTTGGCGTTCCCATGGCTTTCCCGATCTCGGGAAGCGGCGACATCGGATTCTTCACTCCCACTCATTCAACAAGATTCCGCCACGACGCCCGCTTTGAGCGATTCCACCGTGGAGGCATTCCTCGGAAGTTCGTGGGTTTTCTTTATTGGCACATGAAGTACCTCAAGAACGATGAGGGCTTCGCCAACTATGACCTCTCAGGACATCCCAAAAGCCGATACCACAAGAAGAGACTGAAGTACGATGCCTCTGAGATCCTGCCGTTGCCAGAATTTCGGTCACGGCTCCCGAACAAACGTGGAATTCTGAATGGAATCGCTTCGCTGTTGAACGACAAACTCCGTCTGAAGGTTGAACGTGACCTCGCGGTTGCGGCGAGCTTCCCGCAGGCTTCGCTAGAGGACGCGATTGTCGAGGAATGCCCTGAATTCGCGGATTTGATCCTCCTCCACCACTTGGGACGCTAAGCCAACTTGAGTGCCATCTTCCATGATGACCGAAGCTTATAGAGTTCTTCCATTTGCTCGCGCAGGTGACTATCGCGTTGAGCGGACGTGAATGCATGCTGCTTGCGCCACCTGGCCGGTGGGAAACTGCATCACACACGCTGAAGGCCGCTCATCGGACGTGAAATGTGCGGCCTCTGCCGCGAAACCTGGCCGAGGAGCGGCGTAAACTGGTCGCGCTGCTGACCCATTCGGTCGTCGGCTCGTCTTCCATCGGCATCTCGCCACCAAGGCTCCGGTCATCAACGGCCCGAAAGGTTCAGCGCTGCGGACTCACCCGCCAAAGCGGCACTCACCTACAGTACGGGCACCGCATTGTCGCCGCACCAATTGAGATGACGAGACCGTTTGGCTGAGCACGGATCATCTCTTCGATCGCCATGGTCATGAGATTGCAGTAACCCAAGGATGCCGGGTTCAGGCGGACCTCTCCCGAAGAGCGCTCGGGAAGCGATTTGGGCAGTGTAATTTTGTCGAGAACCCCACGTTTGACCGGCTCCGACTACCCCATGGATCTTGCAATTGACTCCCGCAGATTTCCGGCGAATTCCATGTCACCGAAGTCGGTCAACCCGCGCGGCATGACAACAGATCGGTCTAGCTTGTTACGCTTCCTTCAAGGCCGTCTGTGATCAAGACTCTCGTTGCGGCACATGACTTGGACAACAGAAGGCAGGCTTCACCCTGCCGGGAGAGCTGAAGTTGCTCTCTCATGAATTGCTTCAATTGGAGGTCAAATCAGGGTTTCGGTGTATCTGCGCTGCACCGCCTCGCACCAATTTCCGACATTCCACTCGCCGTAGGCACCCATGCCACCCAACGGGTCCGGCCCATAATACACCGGCACATGGACCAAGCTAAGTCCGGGGTGGGCACGTGCCTTGCCCAACGCCATCTCCAGGCTGTCCCGATCATGCCCACCCGAAAGCGCGAGCACACCCGTCACGCTTGAAGCCATGCGCGCAAAATCCACCACGACGGCGTCATTCGTGCGAAACTCTGCGCCATACTGAGCGCGTTGCAGGGCGCTGATGGCCGCCATTCGGCGATTGTCCAGAAGCAGGATCGTGCCATGCACGCCGTGCTCCACCCCGTCGATCAGAACCTGCGGATTCATCATGAACGATCCATCGCCTGTGAATGCGATCGCGTATCTCCCTTCGTCCGCAATTGCGCCGGACAATAGCGCTGAAACCGCAAATCCCATGTAGGATGCACCGGATTCGGTAACACTCTGGCCTGGCTCGGTGTCCTCCACGATCTGGAAACCATTGGCCTGCACGTCACCGGCGTCGAACAGCTTGATTGCGCCATGGCGGTTGGCAAATCGATCGGCGACACGAATCGCCTGCGGTTGGGTAAGAACCGGACGCTGCCAGACGTCGTCATGCAACGGACCGGCGTCGAACCGCTCCTGCTTGAAGCACTTCCACTCCACTTTGCTTGAGTTGCAGACCGCAAGCCACTCAGATTTTTTTGCAGAAATTGGCGCGAGGCGAGGCGACAGCAGGTCAAGAACGGCAGCGGCATCGCCCTGCAAAGCCAAGGTTCGGTTGTAGTGCTGAACGTCCCTGCCATCGGCATTGATGTTGATCACTTGACGGGCACTCGGCCATCCGATGCCGGAGCAGTCGCTCTGGCAGACCGCCCGGCTACCCACGAATATGGCGAGTTCGGCTTCGCGCATTGCGAAATTGCCGCAAATCGATCCCTTGGACCCACCCACATGCATGTTCTGGGGATGGTCATCGGGCAATACCCCGGTGGTGCCCGGCGAAAGCACCACCGCGGCACCTGCCGCTTCCGCAAACTTGCGAAGCTGGAGGGCCGCGCCCAAGCTGCCGCCGCCAGCCTTTATCGCGATGCGCGGGCAATTGGAGATCAGGTCCGCCGCCCGGTCAAAGAGGGCATCGTCCACCGGCGCAAGCGATGGGAACTGCGGGCGCGTCGGGAGGGCATCCAACCTGACAAGGACCTCGGCAGGCTGGACGTTCAGCGGCAGATTCAGAAAGAAAGGCCCCGCCTTTGTTGGGTGGAACACAGTGGCGGCGCCCTTCCGCAAGGCGTCCCGCAGCGCACCGGGAGCATGTAACGTGTAGGAGTCACCCATGGCGGCGGTAAGACGTCCGAAGAGTCCCTGTTCGGGTCTCGGAATCTGCTGCATGTTGTAGCCTTCGCCGTGAGTGGTCTCGTCACCGTACAGATGATAGATGCCAACCCCGTTCGAGGCCGCCGCCAACGAACCCGCCATTGCCTGCAAGGCTCCCGGCCCGATGGATGTCACCACGGCACAGGGCTCGCCATAGATCATGCGCAACGCGGTTCCCGCATGGGACATCTCCACCTCGTTGCGACACTGATGGCAACGCACAAGCCCGGCGCCTTCATAAACGCGCAGGGTTTCCCCAAGTTCGGTTGATCCGTGACCGAAAATCACGAGGTATTTCGATACGCCCTGCCGCAGCAGTCCCAGCACCAGCGCCTCGGTCAAGGGAAGCGAGACAGGCTCTTCGAAATCGTGTCCGTCCAGCGCAGCGTCCAGCCCGCCCTTGCCCGCAAACCAGGTCGCGCGTTCCATGCGAGTCGTCGGGATGGTCATTCCTCATCCTCCCTCAGGAGCACCGCTTTCCCGGTTCGCGCAGATTCCTCGGCCCCAAGCGCGAAACGAAGCACCGTTCGGGCCTGGCGTGCGGTAAGCTTGGGTTCGCCACCATCTTCGAGAACGCGCAGGAAGTGCCGGGTCGACTGCACGAAGCCTTGCTCCCAACCGATCTCGACGTCAGCGTATTCAGTGACGGCGCCGTCGCGGTACAACACAACAGGTGGCGGCCTGCCAATCTGGCCATGCCCGCAGTTGATCCACAACACGCCGTGTGTCCCGGTAATTTCGACGCGGTCATCCTGGGCATAGTGAAGCGACGTGATTTCGAGTTCTGGAGAATACACCAGCTCAAGATTTCCGATCCTGTTGCCGGGAAACCGGAAAGACACGATGGACGGCGCGTCAAGATGGCCACCTTCGGGCCGTTCGGTCTGGTGAATGAATGCGTGCACCTCGCTCGGCGCACCCATGAAATGCCATGCCAGCGCAAACTTGTGATGCCCGTCGTCGAATACCAGCGGCCCCCCACCGGAACTGCCCCTGTCCTGCCGCCAGGCGTCGGCCTCTTTCGGAACGGCCCAGGCAGTGCGGCTCTTGCCCGGGTTGGACTTGAGGCGAATCGACAACGGCTCTCCGATGGCGTCCGCCCCGATCAAGGCGCGTGCCTTCATCACCGGTGGGTGGAAAATGAAGTTCTCGAACACCTTGAAGGGTCGCCCGGAAGCCTCCGCCGCAGCGACAAGCTTGTCAGCTTCCTCGACGGAGATGCACATCGGCTTCTGCAACGACACGATTTTCCCGGCATCGATCGCCTTCAGCGCCGCCTGCAGGTGCAGATGGTGCGGCAGAAGGAGTTCCACGAGGTCGACGTCGTCCCTTGCAAGCAGCCGGTCCAGGTCGTCATCGATGTGAATGTCGCCGCAACCCCACGCATGCGCCCGCTCTCTTGCCAGATCAGGATTGCGGTCGCAGAGCGCGGTGATCCGCGCCGCAGGGTTCTGCAGATACTCAATGGCATGCAGATCGGATATGCGGCCGGTCCCGACAAGGGCGACTCGGACGGGCTTGCTTGGCATGGTCACGGCCTGTCCTTCAGAAACGGATTTCCGGCTTTGCGCACCATCTGCCCGAGTTCCACCAGGCGCGAATCCCCGATGCGCACCGACGGGCCGGATATTCCCAGCGCAGCGATCATCCTGTCCCTGGAATCAAAGACCGGCCGGGCAACACAGCGGATTCCCTCTGCGAATTCACCGTCATCCACGGTGAATCCCCGTGCGCGCGCCTTTTCAAGATCACTCTCCAGCACGTGGCGATCGACAATTGTCTGAGCGGTGTGAGAAGGCATGGCCGTGGGAATTTCAGCACCGCCAAACGCAAGAAACGCCTTGCCAAGCGCCGTGCAGTGCAAGGGTGCGAGCGAACCGATCGGATGGTCGACCTTGAGCGGGAGCGTTGAATCAACCTTGTCGACGTACCACACGCGTTCATCCACAAGGACTGCGAGATGGGCACACTCTCCGGTCACCTCAACCAGCCGTAGCAGAATCGGTCGACAGAGTTCCTTGCAGGCAACGACTTCGCTAAGGCTATGCCCTTCCTTTCGCGACTCTGAATCACGTACAGCGCGGTACCGCCGGGATTCGTCCTGCACGGCATATCCCGCCGCGACAAGGGACTTCAGAATGTGGGAGGCGTTGGACTTCTCGATGCCAAGCTCCTCCGCGATTCTGGTGAGTCGCATCGGTTCGGACGAAGCGGTGAGAATGTCGAGCGCCTTGAGGCCCCGCATCAAGGATTGCAGCAGTCGCACGGTTCACCTTCCAGTCCGAACAAGGTTCTCCCCGACACAAGTTTGCACATTACGCACAATTTGTTAAACATAGGAAAACTTTTCTGGATTGTCCCCAATTCTCTTACAAAAAGCCAGATTTTCTTGCCGTATGCAATCCATTTTGTTGACCTAGAGAGAAAAGCCTGCATACTTGTCTGCGCACCGCACCGGGTGCGTAGCCCCAAGAAACGGGAGGGAGAACAATCTCATGACCTGCATTTTGCGCCGGGGATTTCTCGGCACCGCCATCGCCGCGCCGCTTGTGACCGCTGCCACTCTGGCGTTCGCTGACGGCCACGAGGTGACAATCAGCCACTACTTCACAGGAGAGCTCGGTCTCAAGGCGTTCCAGGAGCAGATTGACCGCTTCGAAGCGGCCTCTGACTACGCCCTCAAGGACAGCCCCGTCGGACATGAGGACTTCAAGACCGACATTCTGGTTCGGGCATCGGGCAACAGCCTGCCGGACGTCTTCAGCTACTGGGCTGGCGCACGTGTTCAGTTCATCGTGGATTCCAACGCGCTTCATCCGATCGACGACATGTGGGACAGTGCCGGCCTCGACAGCGTCGTTGCAAAGTCCGTCGCCGACAGCGCAACGATGTACAATGGCAACCGCTATCTCGTGCCATTCAACTATCACTATTCTGGCGTCTTCTATAACAAAGCCGTCTTCGCCGACGCGGGAATCGATGAAATGCCTACGGATTGGGAAGGCTTCGTCGCGCTGTGCGAAAAGCTGAACGCCAATGGCGTCACTCCGATCGCGCTTGGCTCCATGAATCGCTGGCCCGCACAGTTCTGGTTCGACTATCTCCTGCTGCGGACCGCCGGACCGGACTACCGTGCGCGGCTGATGGCTGGTGACGCATCCTACGACGATCCCGAGGTCCACACTGCCATGGGAATGTGGAAGGATCTCGTGGACGCTGGCTATTTCACCGAAAACGCCAATGCCGATTCCTGGACCGACGCGTCCGACAAGGTCGCTCGCGGCGACGCTGCCATGACGCTCATGGGAACCTGGATAACCGGATACTGGAATGGCCTGGGTCTGGTGCCGGGCGAGGACTACGACTTCTTCCCGTTCCCAAGCATCTCGGAAGGCGTGGCCGAGGCCTCGGTCGGACCTGTCGACGGCTTGGTCATGGCGGGCAACGCCGCAAACGTGGACGGCGCCAAGGCCTTTCTCGAGTTCATGGTGTCGAACACCGACGTGCAGGCCGCCTGGAGCAAGGCGCAAGGGGCGCTTTCGGCGAATGTCAATGTCGATCCGTCGAACTACAATTCCGTGATGCTGAAAGCTTTCGAGACGGTTGCGGCATCTGAGGTCTTCGCCTTCAACTACGATCTGGCAACGCCGCCGCCAGTCGCGGAGGTCGGCCTTTCAATGTTCTCGCGTTTCATGGACGATCCGTCCAAAGTGGACGAAATCCTGGCGCAGGTGGCCACGGACGCCTCAGCGGCTTTCGAGCAGTAATCGACATGCGCCGGGCGGAACAGCATCCCGCCCGGCGCACTGACCGGAGATCTTGATGGAGTCACAGAACCGTCTCTGGCGGGTCTTGTTGCTTGCTCTGCCGATCCTTGTGTTTTCGGTTCTGGTGATCTGGCCGCTTCTGAGTTCGTTCTACTACAGCTTCACGAACTGGAACGGATTCAACCGTGACTACGAGTTCCTTGGGCTGCGGAATTTCGCCAAGATCTGGACTGACCGACTGTTCTTTGACGCCATTGTCAACACGACCATCTGGATGGCGGCAGCGCTGGTCCTGCCAACGCTGACAGGTCTCTTCCTGGCACTCCTGCTCGATCGGCAGGTACGGGGCGCACGGATATTCAAGACCGTCTTCTACTTGCCCATCTGCCTGTCGGCCATCGTCGTGGGCCAGATCTGGATCTGGATCTACCAGCCGGATTGGGGCCTGCTGAACACCTTTGTGAAACTGGCTGGCAATCCGGACTTCAATTACGCCTGGCTCGCGCGGCCTGACAGCGCCCTATTTGCCGTGATAGTCGCCTGGTCATGGCAGCAGACAGGCCTCTCCATGGTCATCTACCTTGCCGGGCTCACCTCAATCCCTTCCGAAATGCTCGAAGTCTGCGAAATCGAGGGAGCAACAGTTTGGCAGCGCATCTGGCGCGTCGTGATCCCGCTGCTGACCCCGTCAACGGTTGTCGTCGTGGCTCTCTCGATGATCAATTCACTCAAGGGATTCGACATACTCTACATCATGACTGGTGGCGGACCGTTCAATTCCTCCGACACGCTTGCCATGCATATGTACAACGAGAGCTTCAAGAAGTACCTGATGGGATACGGAAGCGCGATTTCGGTGGTGCTCTTCCTAATCGCGCTCACCATCATCGGCGTATATTTCCGGCAGCTGAGGAAAGTGGACGAGATCTATGGCTGATGTCGCCACGTCGGTGCCGGCACGGTTCAATCCATGGCCGGCGACAGTGTTCGTGGCGCTCTGCATCCTCGCTGCGCTGTTTCTCGCCCCAACGGCAGGTGTGCTCCTGTCGTCAGTGAAGACGACCCGCGCCATAGCGCTTGGAGATCTCTGGTCGGTTCCGGACCGGATATATCTCGAGAACTACGCCGAGGTGCTCTTCAACCCGGCGGTGCATCGATACTTCCTCAACACGATTCTTGTCACGGTACCGGCCACCTTCGCCTCCATCGCGCTTGGTGTACTCGCAGGCCACGTGTTCGCCAAGTTGCCCTTTCGTGGCAGCAACATTCTGTTTCTCATTGTCGTCTCAGGGATGTTCTTTCCGCCTCAGGTCATCCTGGTTCCGCTGTTCAGGCTCTTCAACGGGCTCGGACTGATCGATACGCTCTGGCCGATCATCCTGGTCCATACGGCGCTGGGAATCCCGATCTGCACGCTGCTGATGCGCAATTTCTTCGCCGCCGTTCCGAACGCGCTTCGCGAAGCGGCACTCATCGAGGGGGCCAACGAGTGGCAGGTACTGACCCGGGTTTCGCTGCCGCTCAGCCTTCCAGCGCTTGCGGTTCTGGCGACCCTGCAGTTCACCTGGATCTGGAACGATTTTCTTTGGCCATTGATCTTCACCCAGTCGGACGAAATGCGCACCATCATGATCGGCATTGTCAACCTGCGGGGACAGTACACGGTGGCTTGGGGCGTTCAGGGCGCGCTTTCCCTGGTTGCAAGCCTTCCTACGCTCGTCATCTTTCTCTTTTTCCAGCGGTACTTCATCAAGGGAATGACCATGGGCGCGATCAAGGGATAGGGCATGGCACGGGTCGAACTGAGAAACATCCACAAGTCCTTTGGCGCAACCGAAGTGATCCGGGGCGTGGACCTGAGCATCGACAAAGGCGAATTCGTGGTCTTTGTCGGCCCTTCCGGATGCGGAAAGTCCACCATCCTGAGACTGATTTCCGGGCTTGAATCCGTTTCCTCTGGGCAGATCCTGTTTGACGGCAAAGACATGACCCAAACGGCTCCCTCCAAGCGTCAGCTTGCCATGGTGTTTCAGTCATATGCGCTGTTTCCCCATCTGACCGTGGCGGAGAACATCGGCTTCGGCCTTAGTCTGGCAAAAACCCCGAAAGCGGAAATCACCCGCCGCGTTGCGGAGGTGGCGAAGACCCTCCAGCTCGACTCGCTTCTCGACCGCACACCTCGACAGCTGTCCGGAGGACAGCGCCAGCGGGTAGCCATCGGCCGCTCCATCATACGGAACCCGAAGGTCTTTCTCTTTGACGAGCCCCTCTCGAATCTCGACGCCGCACTGCGCGTGAGCATGCGGCTGGAGATCGCGCGCCTGCACAGGGAACTGGGCGACGTGACGATGATCTACGTGACACATGACCAGATCGAGGCGATGACGTTGGCTGATCGAATCGTCGTGCTGAACGGCGGACGAATCGAACAGGTCGGAACTCCGATGGAAATCTACGAAAACCCGGCGAACACCTTTGTCGCGGGCTTCGTTGGAGCGCCTTCGATGAACTTCATCCGCTGCAGCGTCGACATGGATGGCGTTGCGCGGTTTGGCCCAGCGACCATCAGCCCAACCCGAACACATGAGGTCTCCGGAGACGCCTTGCTTGGCATCCGGCCCGAGCATCTGGCTCTGGTCGATTCCGGCAAGGGAAATTTTGATGCTGAAATCGAACTGGTCGAGCGGTTGGGCGCCGAGAGCCTTGTCTATCTGCACGCTTCGTTTCTTGAAAAGCCGATCACGGTACGTACTGGCGGCAAGCTCGGCCTGAGCGAACGGCAAAGGGTCGGCGTACAGGTCGATCTGACAAACCTTCACGTCTTCTCACCCGCGAGCCCGACGCTCAAGTCAGAAACCTGAGATTCTCTCCGTGCCACAGAGGCGGCGAATGCCGCCCTTGACCGTCACCACCTTCAATCGAGCCTGCATCCGCCGCATGCGAGGACGACAGGATTCGGCCTTGGTTGGGCTGCATTCGAGATCGGGAAATTGAGGCCTCAAACATTGCTCGAATCATTGGTCCCATTCGATTGCCGGCGGCTTCTTCGGGGACCGTTGCGCCTGCGCGAATCCGGATCACTGACATTGCCGGGCCCGTCAGCCCCAAGCTGATCGCGAAGCACACGCGGTCGCACTTCCATCACCTCTCCTGGCTTCAACTTGCCCAACTGGAATGGGCCGTAGCCGACACGGATCAGGCGATTGACGGAAAACCCGATTGCCTCCATGGCCCGCCTGATCTCGCGGTTCCTTCCTTCACGCAGGGCAACGGTTGCCCAGGCATTCCCGCCTTGCTGGCGATCAAGCGTCACGGTCATCGGGCGAAAGCGCTCGCCGTCCACCTCAATGCCCTTCGCGAGCGGCGCAAAGCTGTCCTTGCCCGGCCGTCCGTGCAGGCGAACCCGATACTTGCGGACCCACCCTGTGGACGGCAATTCAAGGCGACGCTTGATCCCGCCGTCATTAGTCAAGAGCAGCAATCCCTCGGAATCAATGTCGAGGCGCCCGATCGACACGACACGGGGAAGCGTGTCAGGCAAACTGTCGAAGACCGTTGGCCGTCCCTTCTCGTCGCGTGTCGATGTCACCAGGCCTCTAGGCTTGTTGTAAAGCCAGACGCGCACCTGCTCACGGCTGCCGAGCACCTTTCCATCAACCGTGATCCTGTCGGTCTCACGAACGTTGAGCGCGGGGCTTGCTATGGGCTTGCCATTCACGGCAACGCGTCCCGCCACAATCATCCGCTCGGCCTCGCGGCGTGACGCGACGCCGTGGCGTGCCAGAACCTTTGCGATCCGTTCGCCAGCAACCTCAGTCATGGTCGCGACCTATTGCAACGAGCAAGCAACGGAATGCCTGCGCAATGAACCAGCCACTGTAACTGGCGGCCATTCGCACCTACTCGCCTCTTCCGCAAATTCCTGGTTGAACGCTAATGCGGACGTACGAGGCGATACCGGAACCAATCGCCTCGGCTGCTTCCTGCATGGATCGCTCCAAAATCCAGCCGGCAAACAGAATCTCGGTATTCCTGCCGGTCGATTCGATGTTCCCGCAATGGAGCGATCGCGCCACGAACTCGTCCCCGTAGCACTTGGCGGCCGTACCCCGCCATCTGGCGTCGGGAGCGATGCTGAAAGCATGCGCTCCCGTCTTCCTGTCAACCGCGTGCGTCGATAAAGCTCACGAGATCCCGGAGGGTCTCGAACTGCCGGCATTCTTCAGCGACCAGTCCGAGGCCGAACTCGCCGTTCACGAGCTTGAAAAAGGCAATGCAGTCCACCGACGACACGCCGGATTCACCGAGCTTCGAATCAAAGTCGGGTTCGCGGCCAATATCAAGGTTGTCGTCAATGATTTTCTTAATGCGGTCTTCAGTCGATGACATGGGATTTGGTCTCCTCAATTCGAGATTTGGCAGACGCGTACACGCGCCCGCATGACTATGTTATCCGAATCACGATACCAGAAATCCAAGCTGGGCGCCATTGGAACAACTGGCACGTCATGGATGCTTCCGTGACAATGAAAAGCGCCTTCGAACCCCTTGACCCGTTTGGGTGATTGCGCGGCCATCGGGCACATCCGGCGCTTCCGGCAATCGGACTTGCCGCAGCAGGACCGATGCACCATAGTTCCGCTGCATTGTCGTTGCGGGGCTTTGTCCCGCAGCTGTCTGTCTGGGGTCAATTCCCCTGATTTGCAGTCTGTGTCGGTGAATCGCTGTCCGTTCTTACCGGTCGATGATTCACCGAAGGAGAATACGCGTATGTCGTCTATAGGCTATTGCCTAACGAAGCTTGCCGACAAGCATCTGGGCCTCAGCTTCAACCCTGATTGTGATGCCCAGCCGGCCAGTGCCGGGGTGTCCTCGGTGGATGTGCTGGCGCTCTTCAAAGAGGTCAAAGATGCACTCAACCTCTCGCGGCAATCTGAAGAGTGCCTGAAGTTCAAGACCCAGGTTCTGCATTTCGATCATATCGACACAAACGCGAGCAGCAGCCACACCCATGGTCAAGGCAATGTCTTGCGATGCCCCCTTACGGCGAGCAGGCAGAGCCGACCGCCACCGTCTCCCGTACGGTACGGCGCTCGATGCCATCGATGTCTGATCCCGTTCAGGTGGCGTTGGCCGGGGATGCCGGCCCATTCACCATGACAAAGGAAGTCGTGTGGGAAATACCTGAGCCGCTTTCGGTATGCGATGTTCGACTCGACGAACACACCGTCACCGCCTTGCGGCAACATGGCAATCCATCGGGCCCGCGGCTGGTACTGAGCCACGGCAACGGTCTTGCGATCGACCTGTATTTTCCGTTCTGGTCCTTGCTTGCGGAGGAATTTGAGCTGATCGTCTACGACATCAGAAACCATGGCTGGAACAGCGTGGACGGGCCGAACAACCACAACATACCAATTCTGATTCACGACCATGACCTCATTCTCGACGCGATCGAACGTGTCTACGGAAGCAAATTGACGGTCGGCGTCTTTCACTCCCTTTCCACGATCATCCCGCTTCTGTCGTTCACCAAATCCTATTCGGCGCTGGTTCTGTTCGATCCGCCTCTATGTCGGCCCGGCGCGAGTCAGGTCGAACTGCATGCGGCCGCAGAACAATTGGCCGAGAAGGCCCGCGTGCGCGGACACCGGTTCAAGACAAGAGAAGAGTTTGCCGAGTTTCTCGGCTATATTCCGACTTTCGCGCGCGTTGTACCTGGTGTCCGGGAACTGATGGCACAGACGACCCTCCGGAAGTCGGCGAACGGGGATGGATATGAACTGCGATGCCCGCGCGAATACGAGGCGCAGCTCATGGATTATGCGAGAAGTTTCTTTCCCCTCATCGACCTGGACCTGCTTTCCTGCCCAACCAAGATCGTCGGTGCCGATCCGACCCTGCCCTATTCGTACCTGCCAACCTTCGACTTCAGCAGCGTCATGAACGTGGATTACGATTTCATTCCCGAGGCGACCCACTTTCTCCAGCTCGAAAGGCCGGAGGAATGCGCTCAGGCCGTCCGCGAATTCCTTGACAGCAACGACCTGGTCTAGCCCGGTCTGGTGTCCGGCCGCTTGTGGATCAGATCCAGTGACGGCGACGTTCGAACGGGTAGTCTGGCAGCGTCACTCGACGACGAGATTCGCCAGCAAAGAGTCCCGCAAAGGACACCGCAAGGCCTGCCTCATAGGCCCTGGCGACCGCGTTCACGAAGCCGCCGCTTGACGTCGACGTTGGACTTGCCTCGCAATCCGACGACCATCCCAGGCTTGACAGGACGGCTGGTGCGGCAGCGTTTTCGGCCGCGTCCGGCCAAGTTCCCGCCAGCATCGCCCCCAACGCCGCGTCCGGGACGGCTTCGACAACTACGTCGACACCCGCCGCCGCCAACGTTTCGGCACAGCTCTCGAGTGTCTCCGGCTCGTCCGCCGCGCGCCGACGCCAATAGGCTACATCCTGAACATCTTCGGGCGCTACCGCGCGGCCCGACTGGGTGTCGACCAGCATCAACGACGGTGCGCCCATGGCGATTTCATCCGGCATTGCTCCGGGATCGTCCAAGGTCATGGCCAGGCGCAGGCCATCTTCCAAGCCGAACACGCCGGCTGCCCGTGCGGCAGCAAGCGCCCCGATCCCGTGCCCGAACACCAAACCCGGCTGCACACCGACACTCGACCACAGCGCGGCAAGCGCACATTCAAGTGCGTAGACCGCCGGCCGCTCCCATTGCGGATCGGCGAGGATTCCGCTCGATCCCTCCCCGCCGAACATCGAGTTCAGCAACGACGCGCCCCGTGCTTCTTTGAACATACCTTCGCAGCGGTCAAGAACTGCCTGCACCACTGGCTCGCTCGCATACAGCGCCTCGCACTTCCTGATCCAGCCGTTGCCGCGGCCCGCATAGGAAAATGCGACCTTCGGCGGCGTCACGGGCTCGGACTCCTCGTCCGACGTCAGCGCCTGCAAACCGTCGCGAAGCGACCCGCAATCCTCGAAAACCACGGCCGCGCGATAGTCGAAGTGGCTTCGCCCGGTGCCAGCGGTCCAGGCCATGTCTGATAGCGCCGGACCGGACGCCGCTTCATCCGACGCAAGTGCCGGTTCCCGTTCATCGAGCCAAGCGAGATACCGCCCTGCCAGATTCCTAAGCGATGCGACCGATTTGCCGGAGAGCGGCAGAAGCCGCGTTCCGCGCGCGGCAAGCCCGTCGCCCGGTTGCGGCAGCGCCGCAGCGGCATCCGGCACCGAAACGATGGCCGGCAACGGAGCGCCCTCAGGAGCGAGAGATTCGCCGTTCGGGTTTCCGTAACCTTCCACGATGACATGTGCGTTCGCACCCGAAATTCCAAATGCGCTGACGCCGGCGAGCGGCTGCCTTTCTTGCGTTGACGGCCAATCCATCGCCTCCGACACCACACGCACCGGCAGGCGGTCCCATTCCAGATGCGGGTTTGGATCCCGGAAATGCAGGTGCTTAGGGATCAGACCATGGCGCATGGCCAGCACGACCTTGATCAGCGCCGCGACTCCGGCCGCCGACTCCAGGTGGCCAATGTTGGTCTTGACCGAGCCGATCAGCAGCGGCCTGTCGCCGTCGCGTCCTTTGCCGTAGACTGCCGCCGCGGCCTGAACTTCGATTGGGTCGCCCAGTTCCGACCCCGTTCCGTGCGCCTCCAGGTAATCCACGTCCGACGGCTGAACGCCTGCCTGCAACAGCGCCTCCGCAATCACGCGTTCCTGCGCCGGGCCGTAAGGCAAAGTCGGCCCCGCCGCTGCCCCATTCTGGTTGACGGCCGCACCCCGGATCACCGCCCAGATGGGATCGCCATCGGCTTCGGCTTCCGCCAGCCGCTTCAGGACGACCATCCCACAGCCCTCACCGCGCACGAAGCCGTCCGCCGCTGCGTCGAAAGTCTTGCAGCGCCCCTGCAACGACAACATTCCCAGCGCCGCCATCTCCGTTGTCAGCCCAGGTGAAAGTACCGCATTCACTCCGCCGACAAGAGCCAGGTCCACCACACCTTCCCGGAGGCCCGTGACTGCCTGTTGTACCGTGACCAACGACGCTGCGCAGTTCAGCATCACCGGGATCGCCGGCCCCGTGAGACCCAGCTTGTACGCGACGCCGCCGACCGCCATGCCGCTTGCAGTGCCGAGATAGTTGAGGCCGTCACTGTCCGCCGTCATCAGATCTCGGTATTCGCTGGTTGCGATTCCCGCATAGACCCCGGTACGGCTGCCCCTAAGGCTCTCGGGATCTATCCCGGCGCCCTCGAGCGCCCGCCAGCTTGTTTCAAGCAGCAGCCGTTGCTGCGGATCCATCATGCGCGCGCCGATCGGCGTCATTCCGAAGAAACGGGCATCGAAACGGTCGATCCCGTCAACGAATCCGCCACGGCCCCAGATGTTGTCCTCGATCGCGGGGTCGCCCGCGACTCCTGTCCAAGATCCGTCGTCCTGCCGCCCGCTGGTCACCGCATCGCTGCCGGCCTCGAGCTGGCGCCAGAAGCTCGCAATGTCCGGCGCGCCGGGGAACCGGCACGCCATTCCGATGATCGCAATTCCGTCATCCTGAAGCGGCACCGGCGGTCGAGGATCCGTTCCGGACACTGCCCCGGCGACCGACTCCGGAACGGACTCTGCGTCCGGTTCTGACGCCGAAGCGGGCTCGCCAAGCACATCCACCAGATGTCGCGAGAGATCGGCGATGGTCGGGTAGTCGAACACCAGGGTATTCGGCGCGACATAGACGTCTGAGAATGCGCGGTTGAGGCGATTGCGCAACTCGACCGCCATCAGGGAATCCATCCCCAGGTCGAAGAACCCGACAGTGGGCGCGGGCGCCGATGGCAGCCTCAGCACCGCCTGTACTTGCCCTTGCAGGAAGGATGCCAGCAGGTCCTCACGTCCCGCTGCCGGCGTCGTACCGAGTTGCGCGAGCAGGTCTTCCGATGAGGACGAACCGTCCCCTTCCTCGGGTTCGCCGGCAAGCAGGTCTTCCAGAAGGGGCGGACGGTCGCCGAGGGCGTCGCCAAAGACCGGCCAGTCCACCGCCGCCACCGCCGCGCCCGTTGCGTCCTGGCGCACCAGGCGCTCGAAAGCCTTGAAACCCTGCTCCGGAGTGAACCATCCGGTGCCGGATGCTTCCCGACGCTCTGCGATCCGCTCGCGCTGCTCCTCCGCCTCACCCAGTTCCGACCAGGCGCCCCAGGCGATGGCCTGACCAGGAAGTCCCAACGCACGTCGGTGTGCGGCAAGCTGATCGAGGAAGGCGTTGGCCGCCGCGTGGTTGGCCTGCCCCGGATTGCCCAGAACACCGGCTACGCTCGAAAACAAAACGAACATGTCCAGATCGCGTTTCGCCGTCGCACGGTGAAGGTGCCAGGCCCCAAGAATCTTCGGCCAAAGCACGGTCTCGAAACTTTCCCAGGTCTGGTTGCCGAGCGCGGCGTCCGACAGCACGCCGACGCTGTGGAACATGCCAGCGAGCGGCGGCAGGGCCTCGTCCATGCGCGCCATCATTGCATCGAGTGCATCCGTGTCCGTCACGTCCGCGATCTCGACTTCGATCCTGAACCCACGGGCGCGCAGCGCCTCGATCGCTGCATTCGCCGCAGCGTCCGGCGGCCGGCGGCCGTTCAGCACGACCGTCCCCGCGCCGCGTTCGGCAAGCCATTCGGCAAGTGCGCGGCCGATGCCGCCCAAGCCGCCGGTCACCACGTACGTTCCGTCTTGCCGCAATCTACCCGACCTGAGGGGAGGCATCGTCAACACGATCTTGCCGATGTGGCGCGCCGCACGCATGAAGCCCATCGCGGCACTCGTCTCTGCGAGCGGCCACCTGGTGTGCCTGAGCGGTGCAAGTTCACCCGTTGCCATGCGCGCCAGCACATTCTTCAGGGCGGCACCAGGCCGCGCCGGATCCTGCTGTTTCAGGGCGTAGAGATCGAGGATCGAATAGGCGACGTCTGGCCGCAAAGCCGCCATATCGTCTTCGCTCAAAATGTCCCGCCTGGCGAGTTCCACGAAGCGGCCACCCTTCGCGAGGCACGAAAGGCTCGCCTCGATGAAGCCCTCGCCGGTAAGGCTGTTCAGCACAATGTCTACCCCGGCACCGCTCGTTGCATCGAGAATTTCCCGGCCGAACTCGGTCGAGCGACTGTCGAACACGTGCCCGACGCCGAGCGCACGGAGGTAGGCCTGCTTGGGTGCGCTCGCAGTGGCGAACACTTCTGCACCCGCCGCGTGGGCCAGCTGGATGGCGGCAAGCCCGACGCCGCCAGCGCCGGCGTGGATCAGCACCCGGTCCCCGGCCTTCAGCCCAGCAAGTTCATAGGACAGCACACAGGTCACGAACACTGACGGGACCGTGGCAAGCGCGGCCAACGACATGCCCGGCGGTGCGGGCGCGACCAGGTCCTCGTGAGTCACGGCCTCCGGCCCGAAAGTGCCAAAGGCGAAGCCGGCCACGCGGTCGCCCGGCGAGACCGTCGTTACGTCGGGACCGGTATCGACAATCCGGCCGCAGAGTTCCTCGCCGAGCAATCCCTCCTCAACCAGGCCCATGGCCCGGAATACGTCCAGGAAGTTGAGCCCGCAGGCGTCGACCTCTACACGCACTTCGTTCGGCTTCAGCGCACGCCCCGCCAACGGTTGCACTTGCAGCGTCTCGATCGCCCCGCCTTCGTCCGGCGCCAGCACCCAGTCCGCCTCCTCCGGCAGGGCGAGACGTGCCGCACCGGCACCCGTCCGGATCAACCGGGCAACCTGACGCCGCTCCCCGCGATGCGCGATGTGGTTCTCAGAATCCGGAAACAGCAGTTCATTCGCGACGACAGCCTGCGACTCTGCGGCCTCCGGATCGAGATCAAGCATCCGCGACTGCAGCTGGGGTGCTTCCCGAAGAACCACCTTGCCCAGGCCCCAAAGGGCGGCGCCGGCCAATTTCCCGGTCCGCTCCCGTTCCAGCACCTGCGCGCCCCGAGTGACAAACCAAAGGCCCTTCTCCGGCATGGCGTCGGCGTCCACGATGCCCTGCACGAGGGCAAGCGCGCTTCCCACTGTCCGTTTCGCATCAGCCGCCAGATCTGCGGCCGTAGCCTCCGCCCCGTGGCCGTCCTGCCCGACGAGATGCACCGCGCCGGCGAAGGGCACATCCGTGGGCAAGCCCGCGACCAGCGATTGCCACGACTCGCGCCGCTCCATCTCGACTCTGGCCGCGACGACCCCGGCCCCACCCGTTGCCACCGTGCCTTCCGTCTCCGGATCGTCGGTCGCCAGCACCACACGCTGGTTCATTGATGCAAGTTTCTCTGCCAGCGGCACCGCCATGCCGCCTTGGTCGGCAGCCAGAATCCAGACGCCCTCCGGCAGATCGATCTTTGCCGGGCCCTGGGCCACAATCACTCCGCGATCCGGCAGGCCGGTAGCTTCCGACCGGTCCACACCGAGGACCTCGGACTCGGCAAACCCCGCGTCGGCGAGCGCCTCTCGCCAGACCTCGGGCCCCGCGAGTGCGTGGTTTGGGCGGTAGCGGTCGGCAAAGCGCCACCATCCGTCCAACTGACCGAAGATCAGGTCCATCCAGCCCCGGCCGCGCTGATTCTCCAGCGCCACCAACAGCCCCGACGGCGCCAGGAGCATCCGACAGTGCGCTAGCGTTTCGTCCAGATGGCGCGTGGCGTGCAAGACGTTGGACGCAATGACCACGTCGTAAGCGTGGGAGTCGAAGCCCTGGTCCACCGGGTTCTTTTCGATGTCCAGCATCCTGTAGTCGATTGAAACGCCGTCCGCGCTGAATCGCGACTCCGCATCCGCAAAGAAGCCGGCGGAGATGTCGGTGTACATGAGATCGAACCGTCCAGCCGGGAGCACGGGCAGAATGCACTCGGTCGCAGAGCCGATGCCGGCACCGACCTCCAGCACGCGCAGGTGCCGCCCATCCGGCAATTCTTCGACGAGCGTTCGGACCACCTCGCCGATCATCCGGTTCGCCGCCCGCCAAACCGGCGCCAGCCGATACAGATCGCTGGCCGACGGCCCCACATCGCCGAACAACAGCGACAGCGGGTCCTCCCTGCCGCTTAGGACGTCGGGCAGGGCTCCGGCACAGCGCCGGAACAGCCCGATTTCATTCGCTGCATGCGGGAAGCGCTCTGTCACCTCGGTCAAGAACTCCCCGGCGTCTCGCGGAAAGTCTTCCGGCAATGGTTCGTCGGCTCCGACCGATACCGCGAAGCCGTCGTCCTTCTTCCGCAACACGCCGGAACGCGCCAGTATTTCAAGCAACCGGCGGAGCAGATGCTTGTGCTCGGGCAGGACTTCGAGGCGTTCGTGCAGTTCTTCAATGGCCACAGTTGCGCCCGCCCTGCGCTCCCACCCCAACGTCTCCAGGGCCAACAGCGCGTAACACCACGCAGCTCGCTCCATTTCCCCTTGCAGGTCGACTTCGTCTCGGACTTCGACTCCTTCATCGGCAAGGTAACGGGAGAAGGGATGCGAGCGAGCAGCAGCGGTTGACGGATTCGGCAGGAAATCTGCCGAAGGCATACCCGGCGGCAAGGCGCAGTCTCGCCACACGACCTCGTAGAGCAGGTCTTCGACGCCTTCAGCGGCCGCAAGCAGCGCACCGCGCGTCGCACGTTTGACAGTGAAGCCGGCGATCTCGCCGAGAAGCTCGCCGCTTCCTGAGTAGAGACGCATGTCCGCCGCGTGGACCTCTGGCGTTCCGACGATCTCGGAATCGGCCTCCCGATCGCGGGGTCTTTCCCGCATCGTCACGTGGCAGAAAAGCCGATCTGGCAGCTCCTGTCCGATCCACAATCGCTCCCAGGCGAACGGCAGGTATGTGGTCCCGTCCCCGGTTCCGTCCGGATCGCGGGCCGCCCCCATGATCTGAAAGCAGCCGTCAAGCACGAGCGGATGAACGTCGAGCGGGCCTCGTTCCTTCCCGACAGGCAGCACCACCTCACCGAGCGCCTCGCCGTCCCGCGCCCAGAGCCCGGTCAATGTGCGGAAGGCAGGGCCAAGATCGATCCCGACCGCAGACTTGGCGCGATAGTATGCGGGCAGATCCACCATCGTGAGCTCGGCCTTCAAGCCTTCGGCATCGAATGGCCGCACGGCAAGGGACGAGACGGCCACGCCGCCCGAGACCTGCCCCTCCGCGTGCAGCGTCCATTCCTCCTCGTCGTCGCCCTTGCTGAGAACGCGCAACCGGCGCGACGGGACGTCCCGACCGGCATCAAGCAGGACTTGCATGCGCCGACCCGCCTCTCCAGCGTTATCGTCCGTGCTCTCGTCGGCGAAGACCAGTGCGCTTTGCATGCGAAAGTCTTCGACGACAACCGCGTTGTCTCCCTCGACTCGGCAAGCCGATGCGGCCATGGCACCGTAAAGCGCGCCTGGTGCGATCAGTCGACCGAACACGCGATGGTCTGCGAGCCACGCCGGGTCGGTAGGGAAGACCTCCGTGTCAAAGGCGGTCTCGCCGCTGGCGGACTCGTGCCTGTTGCCCAGCAAAGGGTGGCCACTTGCCTGTCGCCGCCGCTTCGGCGTTTCGACCCAGTAACGCTCGCGCTGAAACGGATACCCGGGCAGCGCGATGCGGCGGCGCACCTCACCAGCAAACAACCCGTCGTAGTTGAGCGGCAGCCCCGCCTCGTAAACGCCTGCGACGGCCTCCACAAAGCCGCCGCCAGACCCTGGCGCCGGTGCCTCTTCGCCCGTCGGCGGCCGCCTGAGACTCGACACGACCGCCGGCTCCGCAGCACCACCGGCGTCAGGCCAGGCCATCGAGACCATTGGTCCGAGCACGGCGTGCGGACCGATCTCCACGACCGCATCCACGCCCAGCCCCGACAGGGTCACGACGCAGTCGCGGAATGCCACTGGTGCGCGCATCTGCCGGCACCAGTATGCCGCATCCAGCGCCTCGCCAGAACCGATCGACTTTCCGGTGAGATTGCTGATAAAGGGAAGTGACGGCGGCGCAAAGTCAAGCCGCGAGAATGCTGCCTCCAGATCGTCCAGTGCGGGCTCGATCATCGCGCTGTGGTACGCGGGGCTCCTGCGCAGCCGCGCGACCCTTATGCCGGCCGCCTCCAGGCGATCGAGGATCGCGGAAATCTCCTCTGCTGGGCCGCTTATGACCTGATGCGCCCCGTTGTCCGCCGCGATGCAAAGGCCGATGCCCGGCGCGGCCGAATTGTGTTCGTCAAGCGCATCCGTGACGCGGGCGGGCGGCGCGAACACTGCCGCCATTGCGCCCTCGCCGGGAAGGGCGCCGACCAACGCCCCACGCACTGCCGCCAGTCGCAAGCCGTTATCGAGATCGAAGACACCTGCCGCGTGCGCCGCGGCAATCTCGCCCAAGCTGTGCCCGAGCACCACGTCTGGCCGGATGCCGAGGCTCGACCACAACGCGGTGAGGGCGCACTCGAGGGCGTAGATCGCGGGCTGCTTCCACTGTGGGTCGTCCAGGTCTCCAGCGGCGCCAGGGCGGCCGAACATTATATCGAGCAGCGAGGCGCCACGCTCTTCCTCGAGCACTTTGTTGCACCGATCAAGCACTGCGCGCACTACCGGCTCGCTTTCGTAGAGCGCAGCGCCCATGCCGGGCCATTGACTGGCCTGTCCGGTGTACACGAACGCAACCGTTGACGCCTTGCGCGATTCCGTCGGCCCGTCTGTTCCGGCGATCGCCTGCAGTCCCTCGCGCAGCGATCCTGCATCCTGGAAAACTACGCCGGCACGGCAGTCAAAGTGACTCCGGCCGATACCGGCAGACCAGGCCATGTCGGAAAGCAGGGAACCGGACGCCGCCCCATCTGCAGCAAGCGCCGCGTCCTGTTCGTCGAGCCATTCGAGATAGCGTTGCGCAGCGTCGCACAGCGCCGCGCCAGACTTCCCGGAAATTGGCAGCAGGCGCGTCGCCCGCGGGACAAACCCGTCTTTCGGCTGCTGGAACTTGGCGGGTGCCGGCAACGAAACGGAAATTGGCGTCGAGGCGCCGGTGAGCCAGCGATTTCCGTCGGTCGCCGGTGCCGCACCGTCTGGCAACGCGTATCCTTCAAGCACGATATGGGCATTCGTTCCCGACCATCCGAACCCGCTCACGCCCGCAAGAGGCGGGCGGTCGGTGCCGTCAGGCCAAGGCGTCGGTTCGGACGTCACCTGCAAGGGCAGCCGCTCCCAGTCCATCTCGGGATTTGGGTTCTGGAAATGGAGGTGCTTCGGGATGATTCCGCGATTGATCGACAGGACAGTCTTGATCAGTCCCGCGACGCCGGCCGCCGACTCCAAATGGCCGATGTTGGTCTTGACCGAGCCGATCAGCAGCGGCCGGCCTCCGTCGCGCTCGCGCCCGAAGACAGCCCCTGTCGCACCGATCTCGATCGGGTCGCCGACCTCGGTTCCGGTCCCGTGCGCCTCAAGATAGTCGATGTCCGACGCCTGGACCCCGGCCCGTTCGAGTGCTGCATTGATCACGCGTTCCTGCGCTGCCCCGTTCGGAACCGTCAGGCCCGGACTCGCCCCGTCCTGGTTCAGGGCCGTGCCCCGGATCACGCCCCAGATTCGATCGCGGTCGGCCTCTGCATCGGCAAGCCGCTTCAAGACCAAGACGCCGCAGCCCTCGCCCCTGACATATCCGTTGGCGGAGGCGTCGAAAGTCTTGCATTGGCCGTCCGGCGACAGCATTCCGGCGTTGGCGCGAAATTCGAGAAGCCGACCTGAGAGAATTATGTTCACACCGCCTGCAAGCGCGAGGTCCGCGTCGCCCCGCTGCAGGCCCGTCACCGCCTGGTGGGTCGCGACCAGCGACGACGAGCAGGCCGTATCCACCGCCATCGCCGGACCGCCAAGGCCCAGGGCGAAGGCGACCCGGCCGATCGCCGTGTTCAGGGACGTGCCGGTGACTGCATAAAGGCTGGCAGCGGGTTCGGCCGGCCCCGCACTTTCGCTGGCCTCGAGGATCAGCCCCCGGTAGTCGTTGTTGCTGATGCCTGCATAGACGCCGGTGCGGCTGTCCTTCAGCAGATCGGGATCGATCCCGGCGTCTTCAAGCGCCCGCCAACTCGTCTCCAAGAGCAGGCGCTGCTGCGGATCCAGCAATTGCGCCTCGACCGGAGAAATGCGGAAAAACGCCGCGTCGAACTGGTCGATGTCGTCGAGATATGCGCCGAAACGGCAGGCACCGATCTGGCCGGTATCTTCGGGGAACAAGGCGCCGATGCGGCCGACGCCGGATCCCGGAACGCCTTCCTGCACCGCGTTTCCTCCGGACTCCAGCAATCGCCAGAAGGCCGCGATTCCGTTCGCGCCGGGAAACCGGCAGGCCATGCCCACGATTGCGATCGGCTCAGTGCCGACAACGAGCCCGCCTTCTCCTTCGTCGACGCCAATCGAATGGGCACCGGCGGTGTCCCGGGATACGTCAGGGTCCTTCATTCGAGTATCGCTTTCCCCCATCGGCACTTGCCGAACTTGCCGCCCGGCGGAATGCCGCATGGCCGTCGCCCGGTCAACTTAGGATTGGACTATACATCGCAAAATTGGACCCGTCTGTACAAAGGTGCCGAGAGACAAGGAAGACCCGTTTCAGGAGAGTTCTGTCTTTCCGGACAGAGAATTGACGCCGTTTCTTGGCTGCCGGTCCGATCCCAACCACAACTTGTCGAACTCCTGTTCCGGCTTCTGCAGCACCTGATTCTCAGCGAATTCGCGAAAGTAACGGCGCAATCCCTGCGCATGGCCTCCGGGACCGTCCGAGGGAGCCAGACTTTCGTCGGGGCCAGACACCGTGCGCGCCTCGCCAGAAAGGGTCCGTGGCGATCACTGCGACCGCGCACGAGCTTGCGTGCCTGATCTATACGCCGGTCACCAGAGGGGAGGAATACGTGGAACGCGGGATCGAGGCCAACAGGCAGCGCCGCGTGGTTCGGACGGTCTCGATTCTCGGGCGGTGGGCGAGACAGCCCGGCAACCGTCCGGTCAGGTTGGTCGACGATCCGGATTCGGGAAACGGCACGGCGTCAATGGCGTATGGATGCTTTTGCTCAAGAGAATGCCGTCCAATGTCAAGCCGCGTTCCTTGACCGTTCCGAAACCGCGCCTGACTGCATGGATTGCGATGGCCAGCAATCCAGGGAGTTCCACGCAGCCGTTCATCACCAACCACGCCAGATGGTGCCGAATGGGTACAGCGAAGCGCACATCGCGATCGACGCCATGAATTCCCAACAGACCCGAATGGGTGACATGGATGATCTTGCGGCCCGTTTGCCAAAGCGCATGGCCAACTACGTTGTACGGCAGTTGAGTCGCACGCTTTGAATTGATGTTCGCCACCATAGGTACAGATTCAAAAAAGTCACAAAATCGTTGCAATTTAGGCTTTCATCTTCAACCCTAAGTCTCAATAGACATGGAGGACGTCATGAACAGTCTGCAGACCAGTGATGAAGGACCTTCTCAAGACCCTGATTTCCAAACAGAATTCAAACTTGGGCAAGACAACATCCGGCCATTCGGCCTCGATATACACAACCCGGTCTTCCTGATTTCGAGCTTGCTGATTATCGCATTCGTGCTTCTGGCACTGGCCAATCAGGAGGCGTCGGCCGCATTTTTTGGCTGGCTCAGACCTTTTCTAACCAGCGAATTCGACTGGTTCCTGGTGATTTCGGTCGACATAATGCTCATTTTCTGCCTAGCGCTCATTTTCCTGCCGGTCGGATCAGTCCGGATAGGCGGCAAGGACGCTACGCCGGATTACTCCTATCCCGGTTGGATCGCGATGATGTTCGCTGCCGGCATCGGCATCGGACTCTTGTTCTTCGGCGTGCTTGAGCCGACGTATTACAACTTCTCGGAAGGAGGCAACGCCCGACCGCTCAACATCGACATAAGCGAGCCCGGCAACGAATATGTCGGTGTTGTAGGAACCATCCACCACTGGGGCCTTGGCGGCTGGTGCGTCTACGCGGTGGTCGGACTGACGCTGGCAATCTTCGCCTACAACAAGGGGATGCCGATGACGCTCCGTTCGGCCTTCTATCCCATTCTCGGTGAACGGGTCTGGGGATGGTGGGGCCACGCAATCGACACGCTTGCGGTCTTTGCCACGCTCTTCGGTCTGACAACGTCGCTCGGCCTAGGAGCGCGGCAGGTGGCCTTTGGTCTGAACGAGGTTGCCGGCATCGAGCCGTCCAACACAGTGGTCGTCCTGCTGATCATCGGCATTACGGCCATCGCACTCGGATCGGTGCTCCTGGGAATGGACAAGGGGGTCAAACGGCTCTCCGAGATCAACATGTTGATCGCCGTTGCGCTCCTCATTTTCGTTTTCTTGGTGACGGGGGCGGTGGCGGCGATAACGCGCTATTTCAGTGTCATGGTCGACTACGTGATACTTTTGCCAGCGCTCTCGAACCCGTTCGGGCGCGAGGACACGAGCTTCTTTCATGGCTGGACGACCTTTTACTGGGCGTGGTGGATCGCGTGGTCGCCTTTCGTCGGCATGTTCATCGCACGTATCTCCAAGGGCCGAACGGTACGTGAATTCGTTCTTTGCGCGCTGATCGCACCGACGCTGGTCTGCGCGTTCTGGATGTCGACTTTTGGCGGTGCGGCCATCGACATGCTGAACGCAGGCAGTGCAGACGGCGTTCGCGCCACCGTGATCGAAAGCTACAAGCCAGAAGGCGCACTGTTCGGCTTCCTCAAGGAACTGCCGCTCTACAGCGTCATTTCACCCATAGCGCTGGTTCTGATCGTGATCTTCTTCGTCACGTCATCCGATAGCGGCAGCCTGGTGATCGACACGATCACGGCCGGCGGCAAGATGGATGCTCCGGTGACGCAGCGGGTGTTCTGGTGCACGCTCGAAGGGCTGGTGGCCATTGCGTTGCTTCTTGGTGGCGGTCTTGTCGCGCTGCAAGGGGCGGCCGTCTCTACCGGCATCCCCTTCACCATCGTGGTGTTGCTCATGTGCTGGTGTGTCTACGCTGCGCTCCGCACCGAAGAGCGCTAGGAAACCGAAGGGTCGGGGACATCTCCGGCCCTTTCATTTTGGAAGAATGCTGCGGAATGGTTGCAGTGCAGCGCCACTCGGCACGTCAACGAGTGGCATGCGCCGCGAGTTGAGTATGGCGCAATTCCCGACCCCGACGATATCCTGGTGCAATGTTGCAATGAACTGAATCTCCTTGGGTGCAACGTGTAGCTGTTGCGTCGAGGAGTCGTTTCACGGTGTGGACGCACGGAAACTCGAGAGACACAGAGGAACCAGTTCCATGGCGCTTCCGCAGTTCACGTTTGCAAAGTGCGGGTCACGCTCTCCGCAAATTGCCGCTTCAACAGGCATTGGCACCAGCGGGGAACCGGGATCAGGCAGTGGCGGCAATGGATGATTCCTTTCTGTGGCGCCGGTTCCACGCGTTGGAGGCCGCAACGATCTTCCACGTTGATCTGTCGCGACATGCATCGCGCGAAGCGGAGGCAATGGAATGGCTCGACGGAGCGGAACGGTCGCGTCGGAACCGGTTCGTGCATCCCCGGCCGGGTCGCGAATTCACCCTGTGCCGGGCAGCGCTCCGATCATTGCTTTGCCGCGAACTCGGCTGCAGCAACTACGATCTTTCGTTTGGAACGTCGGAATTCGGCAAGCCGTTCGCCCGTGTGAATGGCGTTGCGGCTACTGTTGCCTTCAATGTCAGCCACAGCGGTCGGCACGGCCTGATTGCATTGGCGTCGAAGGGCCGAGTCGGGGTGGACGTGGAGGAACGCTCGTCAAACCGTAACCTGGACGTCTGTATCCGGCTGCTATTCGCTCCAGACGAGCAGGCTGAATTCAAAAACGTTAGCGAACAGGGAAAGGTCGAGCGATTCTATCGCATCTGGACACTGAAGGAGGCGCTGATCAAGGCTGTCGGTGCCGGACTGTCGATTGATACAGCAAAATTCGAGGTTCCGCTCGCCATGGTCCGCGGCGTGAAGACCGGTGTGTTTCGTTTCCCGGATGCGCCGACGGTGGCGTGGGGTCTTGAGAACATTGGCAATGCCGCGTTTGCCGCGGCCGTTGCTTATGAGCACGGCAAAATGAGGGACATTCGATGAATTGGACCACAATCCCGCAAAGAGCGTGTGAAGATGCGGTGATGGCGCTGGAGAATTGGCTGGACGAGCACTTGAACAAGGTCAGGCGCTTGGTCCGGTCCTTGATTGTCGACGGATGTCTGCGCCACAATGATCCGACACCGGGCGCAGCCGTTTTTCGCGACTTGCTAGGCACCCCGGCAATCCTGAGCCGTGATCATGAGACGGAAGGATATCCAGCCTCGAACGAGCGTCAGGTGGCGCTCCGCATTGCGCAATGCAGCAAGATCCTACATGCAACAAACACCAATCCTCAGTATGTTGTGCGGGCAGAAATGCTTCGTCGGGATTTCGGTGTCTGGCCGCTGATCAATTCGCATTGGTTAGAAAGGCATCCCGTTCCGAAACGTCGGTCGGCCCGCCTCACGATCCGGCCCGAAGGCTGCATCATCCAAATGGTCGCGACCGCGAACCTTGCGGAGGGCTAGAAAGTGGCTGCTATCGGCATCCTTGGCATGGGAACGATGGGCGCGGCCGTGGGAACCGCCCTAAAGACCTTTGGTCACCGTGTTCTGACCGATCTTGGCGGACGTTCCGACGTGTCTGTACAGCGGGCAAATGAGCGTGGGATCGAGGCCGTCGGCAACCTGAACCAGCTCGTGACCGAAGTGGACATTCTGTTTTCCATCGTGCCGCCCGACCGGGCGCTGCAACTTGCCGAAACTCTGGCTGACACAAGCGCGGGAATATCCAAGAGACCGGTGTTCGTGGATGCCAACGCGGTTGCGCCCCAGACGGTGCAGCGCATGATGCTTGTGTGCGAGAATGCAGACCTGCCCTTTCTGGATGGTGGCATTGTGGGCGGCCCGCCGACCGTTGCAACGCGACCGCGGCTATATCTGGCCGGTAGCCACACCGACGCGGTCGCCTCTCTCGACGGACAAGCCTTCGATCACGTCGTTCTGCATGGTCAAGCGGGGCAAGCCTCGATGTTCAAGATGCTCTATGCCGGGCTAACCAAAGGTCTGAACGCACTCTTGGTCAATCAGCTCACGGCAGCAGAGCGTGCAGGCCTGTTCGAGGCGTATGTCGAGGAACTGGCAATGTCACAGCAAGCCCTTCTTGCAAGGGCTGAGAACGTAATCCCCCGCATGCCGGCAGATGCCGAACGCTGGACGCCTGAGATGCGCGAGATCGCGTCTGCTTTGGCCGAGTTGGGCCTGCCGACGGGGTTTCACAGGGCGGCCGAGCGCGTCATGCAACGGCTCGCGTCGTCAGCGTTTGCGGCGGAGACACGTGAAACCGTCGATCCGGGAAGAACGGTTCGCGACACATTGCGCGGCAAATGACACCAAATCGTGAGCGCTCAAAACTGCAATCGAATACGATCAATTCTCTATTGCGCCAATTGCGCAATCCGCTGCTCGCCTGCTTCGCTAGTCAGCTGCGCTCTGCGGCCCTGCCTACTCTGACATTGTCAAAAACGTCACCTGCCAAAGGACGGATACGACTAGCGTCACGCTCTCGAGGTTCTGAAATTCGACGGTGAGGGCGTGCTTGAATACCGCCTTGATCAAGCCGATCAAATGGAATATCTTACTTTAGTCTTACTTGAAGGTTGCTTGTCGGAAGCCGCGATGTCAAAATCAGGAAAACTCACGACCACCGTCTCCGCCAAGGGCCAGGTCGTCCTGCCCAAGATCATCCGTCAATCCCGACGCTGGGATGCGGGAACGCGCCTCGACGTGGAAGAAACGGACGAAGGCGTGTTGCTCAAGCCGTTGTCCGCATTCGCGGCAACGCGTCCGGCGGATGTCTTTGGTTGCCTGGCCCGCACCGGTGCACCCCGGACCCTCGCCGAAATGGAAGCGGGCATCATGGCGGAAGCGCGACGGCGCCATGAGGGCAGTTGATACGAACATCATCGTGCGGTACCTGACCGGTGATGATCCAGGACAGGCCGCCAGGGCGAGAGCCGTCGTCGACGCTGGCAACGTTTTCGTGGGCACGACCGTCCTGCTCGAAACCGATTGGGTGCTGCGCAGCGTCTATGGTCTTGCGCCGGAACACGTTGCAGACGCCTTGAGCGCCTTCTCCGGACTGCCGGGCGTCACGTTAGAGAACCCGACCCTTGTGGCCGGGGCGCTGGCCAGCGTGAAGAAGGGCATGGACTTCGCCGATGCGTTGCACCTCGGTGCCGCCGCGAAATGTGAAGCGATGCTGACCTTCGACCGCAGGTTCATCGGGACGGCAAGTGGCGATGCCGTCAAGGTGATGGAACCCTGAACGGGATCCGGTGGTCCGCGCAAGCACGCCAAGGTCCAGGGGACAGGATCGTGAACTTCCTTCATGAACCCCGAATTGAATGCAGGGCCTGTCCTGAAAAAAGTGCACATAGTCCGTCGCGATCACGCCAAGGCCGTACGCCGTCGCGAACGACGTGTTCTGGACGATGGCGGCCCCCGGTGTTTTCGAATCGTCAAGAAGGACCGATACGGAATTGATGGCTGCAATGGCGAAAACGCGCTGCGACTCGGCTTGCGCGTTTCCATCGTCAGTCTCCAGAACTGTGACCTGCTGGCCGAGCGCATACGGGGGCTTGGCTCTCATGCAATTCCAGTTGCGATTTCATGGCACTGGCTCCCTTGACGTCTTGCTTGGGAATCACTTGATTTATTCCGCAACGAGCGCAACTTCCGCGCCCGCCGCCTGGAAACGGCCCAAGTTGCCGTAGAGCGCGCGCAGCATGATGCC
>JAJDVJ010000102.1 GCA_022826205.1 Silicimonas sp.
GGTCGAGAGCCGGATGGGCCTCGCGCCGGAGGCCTGGCGCTGCGACCTCCGGCTCGTCGGCATCGACAGCACGCTTGGAGAGCTGGAAACCAGGCCGGGCGCGCCGACCGAGATCGGAGTCCTCTGCACCATAACCGCTGCAGATCAGGGTACCGCGAACGAGATCGGCAAACTCATGAATCCCTACCTTCTGCACCACCCGCTGACATCAGAGGAAGAGCAGCCGACCTTCTCGTTTCCGTTTTCGCCGGCCGAGATCGACAGGGGACCGGTCCATGAGTTCTGCCTCCATCATGTCATGACGCTGTCCGACCCGATGGACGCGTTCCGCCTCGACGTGATCAATGCCTGAAGTGGGCGAGATCTGCGACAAGGTCAGGTCGAAGAACGCCGGACCCTTCTGGCTGACGATCGACATCTTTTGCGGATCCGACGATGCCTTTGACCGTCTGTCAGGCGGCCTCGCGACGAAGCGGGTCGCGAAAGCCCTCGGGACGGATCCGAATGCGATCAGGCGCTTCGACATCAAGGCCCTGAACGTGATCAAGATCAGCCTTCCCCGCCCTGTCGTGCAAGGCCATCCCAGGGACAGGGACATGCACGGAGCGGCATGGGCTGTTGTCGTCGCGGAAATTGTGGTCGACTAAGCGATGGCCGCGCCGCTCTCGGACATTCTCGTTCTGGATCTCACCAATGTGCTGGCGGGCCCGTTCTGCTGCCACCAGCTGGCCCATCTCGGCGCGGAGGTGATCAAGATCGAACAGCCCGGACGCGGCGATCTTGCGCGGCGACTGGGTGCGGATGCCCGGCTCAATGCAGCCGGGATGGGTGCCTCGTTCCTTGCCCAGAACGCGGGCAAGAAGTCCGTGACGCTGAACCTCAAGCATGCCAAGGGGAAGTCTCTTCTCAAGCGCCTGGTGGCAAAGGCGGACGTCTTGGTCGAGAACTTCCGTCCCGGGGTCATGGAGCGCCTTGGCCTGAGCCATGATGTCCTGAGAGAGGTAAATTCCGAACTGACATATTGCGCGATCTCGGGATTCGGGCAGGACGGGCCCTGGGTCGACCGCCCCGCTTATGACCAGATCATTCAGGGCGCTTCGGGCGTCATGTCGATCACTGGAACCGCAGAGAGTGCCCCGACTCGCGTTGGCTACCCTGTGGCGGACACGGTTGGCGGCCTGACTGCGGCTTTCGCCGTCACGGCGGCGCTGAACAAGCGGCCACGGGGCGCGTTCATTGATGTCTCTATGCTGGAATCCGTTCTTGCGACCATGGGATGGGTGTTGTCGAATCACTTGATCGCGGGCGTCATCCCGGAAGCGCATGGCAACGAAAACCCGACATCAGCGCCGTCCGGAACCTTCAACACGGCAACCGACCCGATCAATGTCGCGGCGAACAGCGACGATCAATGGGTTCTCCTGACGAACCAGCTCGGCTTGGCCCGCCTGCGCGACTGCACCGAATACGCCACGCGCGAGGATCGCAAGAGGAACCGGGACAGGCTTCGTACGGAGATCGAGGCCGTGCTCGCGACAAGGCCCGCCAAGGAATGGGTCGAGGAACTGAACCGTGTCGGGGTTCCGACCGGCGCAGTTCTGACCGTGCCGGAAGTGCTCCGCTCGGAACAGATCGCAGGTCGCGGTTTCCTGGCAGGCTTCGAGAATGCCCCTGGCGTTGGACGCGATATCGAGATTGCTCGAACAGGCGTGAGACTTGATCGAGAGGCGGCAGCCGTTGACAGCCCGCCACCGGAGCTTGGACAGCACAATCGTGAAATCTGGGGTCGAATCGGAATTTCCGAATCCGAGCTTGAGCTCCTCGAAAGGGATGGGGTCATATGAGCGGCAGAGACGTCTCCGACTGGTGGTCAACAGCGATAATCGACATGGAGCCGGGCCGGATCCATTTGCGAGGACATCCGATCGAGGAGCTGATCGGAAAGCTCACGCTGCCGGAAACGATCTGGCTGATGACCAGAGGCGAGATGCCTGCGGAAGGCCAGGCCGGGCTTCTCGAAGCCGCATTGGTCGCCGCAGTGGATCATGGGCCGCAGGCACCGTCGATTGCAGCTGCCCGCATGGCCGTGACATGCGGACTTCCCCTGAACAACGCCATGGCCACCGGGGTCAACATGCTCGGAGACGTGCATGGCGGTGCGGGAGAGCAGGCGGTCGAGTTCCTTGATGGCATTGCCAAGGCGGCCAGTTCCGGAACTGAACTGGCCCTGGCCACTTCGAATGAAATCGACAACTGGCATCATGCCCGCGACGCATTCGTGCCGGGCTTCGGTCACAGGTTCCACAAGCCGTCCGACCCTCGGGCGCCGCGCCTCCTGTCCCTCGTGGACAAGGCTGCCGAAAGCGGCGTTGTGACGGGGCAGTTCGCCCATGCCGGACGCGCGGTCGAAGACGAGTTGCGCCGACGGAAAGGCAAGCCCGTGCCGATGAACATCGACGGGGCGACAGCCGTCATCTTCGCCGAACTCGGCTTTGCACCACCGCTGGCTCGCGGACTCTTCTGTCTTTCGCGCTCTGTCGGCATCCTGGCACATGCGTGGGAACAGATGCAGCAGGGCGGGCGCAACAAGGGTCCGACACCTCCCGAATACCGATGGAGCTACACCGGTTCGAACGAAAAAAAGTGACGAGAGCGCCGAACGGGCCTTGCCCGGCGCCCGTGCGCTGCTCAGCAGATGTAATTCATTCCGAGCCGGCCGCCATCGACGTAGATCGTCTCGCCGGTGATGTAGCTTGCCTTGCCGCTGATCAGGAAAGCGACCACGTCGGCGATTTCGCTTGGCGCACCAACACGCTTGAGCGGCGTTCGTGACATGATTGTCTTCATTGCGTCGGGGCTCGCGTTGACGGCTGCCATCATGGCCGTGTCTATCGAACCCGGACCGACTGCATTGACACGGACATTGTGCGGAGCGAGTGCAAGCGCAGCCGACTTGGTGAGCTGCATCACGCCGCCCTTCGAGGCGCAGTAGGCGGGAATGGCTGGAATCGCGACCTGGGCATTTATCGACGACATGTTGACGATCGCGCCCTCGATGCCCGCGTCGATCATCATGCGGGCCGCGCGCTGAAGCGCCGCGAAAGCGCCCGTGAGATTGACGTTGATCACCTTCTGAAAGGTGGCGATGTCGTAGTCGAGGAAGTCCCCCGGCTCAGAAATCCCCGCATTGTTCACCAAGGCCGAGACCGGACCGTGATCGGCCGCGATTCGATCGAACATGTCCGAGACCTGCGCCGGGTCACCCATGTCGCAGACAATCCCGCCTGCATCCTGACCGAGCCTCTTCGCCGCGTCCTTTACGGCTGCGTTGATGTCCGCCAGAATGATCCTGAACCCGTCATTGGCCAGTGCTTCCGCGCATGCATATCCGATGCCTTGCGCACCCCCGGTTACCAATGCGATCGGCTTCTTCGTCATGACTCACCCTCCTGCCAAGCTCGGACCTGACTGCCGTTGCGTTTCCGGCCCTTCGCCGTAGTGTTAGCGCCGGAACTGCCGAACGGGAACAGGAAACGCGCATGTCGGATTCGGAAATCGGAGTTGTCGGGCTCGGGACCATGGGCGCAATGCTGACGCTCAACATTGCCGACAACGGCTTTCGGGTTTCGGCATACAACCGTACCCATGCCCGCGTCACCGAGCTTATGGACACTGCGGGAGATCTCGCCCGGCGGATCGCGCCTTGCAAGTCCGTTGAGGCGCTCGTCCAGACATTGAAGCGCCCTCGCAACGTCATCCTGATGGTCCCTGCCGGCCACGTGGTCGATGCCCAGATCGACGCCCTGCGACCCTTGCTCGACGACGATGACATGATCATCGACATGGGCAACGCGAACTTCCACGACACGAGGCGACGCGCGCAAGCGGCGCGCGACGACGGACGTCCATATCTCGGGGTCGGCATCTCGGGAGGCGCGGAAGGGGCGCGCTTCGGACCGTCCATCATGGGCGGCGGCCCAAGGAATTGCTGGGACCGGGTTGCACACATCCTCGACGCGATCGCGGCAAGCCATGAGGGCCAGCCATGTGCCAAGTGGATGGGCGAGGATGGCGCAGGGCACTTCGTCAAGACGGTGCATAACGGCATCGAATACGCAGACATGCAGCTGATCGCGGAAGCCTACGGGGTCATGCGCGACGGCATGGGCATGGCCGCGGCAGAGTGCGCGGAAGTGTTCACGCGCTGGAATGACGGCATTCTCAAGAGCTATCTTGTAGAGATCTCCGGAAAGGTGGCTGCCGCCCGCGACGACAGCACCGGTGAGCCCGCGCTGGATGTCATACTCGACCGTGCAGGACAGAAGGGAACGGGTCGCTGGACGGTGATCGAGAGCCAGATGCTCGGCGCGCCGGTTCCGGTGATCGAGGCGGCGGTTGGTGCCCGCAACATGTCGGCGATGCGGGACCTGCGCCTGCAGGGTGCCAGTCTCTATCAGGCGAACGCGTGCCGCCTGGGCGGCGGCCTGGCAATTCAGGATCTGGAACAGGCGCTGATCGCCGGGAAGATCCTCTGCTACGCGCAAGGCTTCGATCTTCTCTACAAGGCCGGCACGGATTTCGGCTGGTCGCTGCCAATGCCGGGAATCGCCGAGATCTGGCGCGAGGGCTGCATCATCCGATCGGCAATGCTGAACGACATGGCGGCGGCCCTTCGGGATTCTCCGGGCACGAACCTGGCCCTTGCAGACCATTTTCGCACCCTCATGGGCGAGAACATCGAGGGCCTCCGGAAAACCGCGCTTGCCGCACAGGCCGCACGCCTTCCGGTCCCGGCGCTCGCCGCGGCGCTTGCCTATTTCGACACGCTGACCTGCGAGCGCACGACCGCCAACATGCTCCAGGCGCAGCGCGACTACTTCGGGGCACACGGCTTCGAACGCGTCGACGACGAAGGCGAGCATCACGGACCCTGGCACGGTCACGACCTGGACGGACAATCGGCCCAAGGCTGACAGGGGCGGGAATTGACGGCGCTCTGGCACCATGCGCAACGCCTGGAACCGAACGGGCATCCGGCTGCGTCCCTAAATGGGCGATCAAACGGACGAGCGAAGCGTTCGCGTGCCAGTCACCAGGATCATGAATTTTTGCTTCGGGTTCGACGAGGTCGTGGAAGTGAACATGGCTGAATGTTGCTGACCATAGGCAACAGCGAATCCGAGCGTGGCCGTCCGACATTGATCTCTGGCACCCAAGCGAACTGATCCGCGAGAGCATGGACAATGTGGGCTGGATCGTGACCGAACTTGCACAACGGCTCCGCTGCGGACGTGAAAAGCTGTCTCGGCCGCTGAACCTCAGGGCAAGGGTGTCCGAAAATAAGTTCTGACGCTGGGAGACAACGTCTGGGGAATCGCCGATCACTGGATGCCGATGCACGCGAGCCGCGAGATTGCCCAGACGCGACGGTGTCCGGACTGCTGCCGAGCCACGCAAAGGCGAACTGCACGCATGATCGAACGACGCGCCTATGCTGCGCGACAATCACTGCCGACAGAAGGTTGCGCACTTTGCGGAACGTGACCACGACGACAGACTGCATCAGTGCGGAGGACGATCAACGGGTCCAGCTCTTGCTCGGGGAAAGCCAGTGATGGACGGACGGGAGTCAGCCTCGACTGCGATCAAGCAGGCGTGCCGCCAGCGGAGCGCCCGTGATGACGATCACGAGACGCAAAATGTGGTGCGCGACCACGAATGCCATGTCCGCCCCGACAACGAGCGCCAGGACGGTGAGTTCCGCCTGCCCGCCCGGCGAGTATGCCAAAAGCGCTGACATGCCTGGGGCGAGCCCGAAGGAATAGATGGCCTCCACGAAGGCCACGGTCAAAATGATCAGGATCCCGCAAAATCCCAGGCCGGCCAGAATGTCCTTCCGGATCTCGTTCATCGTTATTCCGTTGTAGTTGTTGCCGATGGTCATCCCGATGAAGAACTGTGCTGCCCAGATGGCCTCTGCGGGCGGGCGCTGTTCGAGAAGACCAGCCAGCGTCACCGCAGCCGCCAGGATCATCGGCCCGAGAATCGTGGCTCCGAACAGGCCGGCCTTCCGCGCCGCCCACCAGCCGATTCCGGCCGCGAGAACCATCAAGGCCAGTTCGGATGGCGCGACCGTTGTCAGTGGAACGCCTGGGGGTCGGTCGAGATCCGCATCCCATATGCCTTTCAAAAGGAATGGCAACGCCACCACGATCACGAGGACGCGGGTGGCGTGAATCAACGACAGGGCCCGGATATTGCCGCCCGCTTCCTCGCCGAAGACGACCATGTCCTGGAGGCCTCCCGGCATCGCCGCGTAGTAGGCAGTCGGGAAATCGTAGCCGCAAAGGCGCCGAAAATAAGGTACCCCAGCCACACCGATCACAAGAATGAACAAGGGCATCAAGATGAGCGTTGGCCACATGGACGGAAACGTTGCCAGCACGGCTGGCGTAAGCGTTGCGCCCACCGCGACACCCAGAACCGTCCGCATTGCGGCGTTGACAGGCTTGATGCCGCCAAGCGGAATGCCCAGGAGTGCGGCAAGGAGGCAACTCGCGATCGGGCCAAGCAGCCACGGCAGCGGCAGCGACAGCAGATGAAATGCCGCCACGCCGAACAGACCGGAGGCCAGTGCATTGAGAACGGGAACTACCTGCATGAAGTTTCCGCCAGAGCCGCGAGGCACCACGAACTCAAGCCAGCTCCTCTCCTGAAGAGCGGTCCGGTCACGAGGCGCCGTCCCACCGCGGACTTCCGGTCGGCACGTGCGAAACGTCCGGCCCTTGCGCCGAACGAAATCCGGTTGCGGATCGCAGCCGTGTGGCAGTCCGCAATGCGTGCGCCGAAAGCAATTCAGCAATCATGCCCGATTCTTCTTCCATATGGCTCCGGGATGGAAGAACGCTCGCTCGACCGGCATGACTTACCATTCCAGACCCAGGCTTCCGCCTGTTCCCCTGAAGTGCACCCCTTCGGAAATCGGAGGGCACGAGTGAACCGGACTCCCACGACGGCGTCCCCGCCGCGCGGTGCCCATCTTGTGCAGAGATCGGTGAGTGTCCTACGATGCGAATTCTGGAGCGGATGCAATCTTGAGCGACAGCAGTCACATTTCGCAGGTGGAAGCCCCATCGGGCAAGAACGCCGAATACGAGAACTTTCCCGTCGGCTCGATACTGCTTCCTGCCCGGCTGCGACCCCATGTTGCCACATTCTACGCATTTGCCCGTACCATCGACGACATTGCGGATTCTCCGGATCTCACGGCTGAGGAAAAGACGGCGCGTCTGGAAGGGTTTGAACACGAGCTTCGGATCGCCGAAGGACGCCCCGGCTACGAAAAGGCCACGCGAATGGCCGCAAGCCTCGCAGAGACAGGCGTCAGCGACATCCATTGCCGCAATCTCGTCCGCTACTGCCTGCAAGACGCGACAAAGAACCGCTACGCGTCGTGGCAGGAAGTGATCGACTACTGCATGCTCTCCGCTGCACCGGTCGGGCGGTACCTGATCGATCTTCATGGCGGGTCAAGCGCGGGCTACGGAAGTTCGGATGCGTTGTGCAATGCGCTTCAGGTCATCAATCATCTGCAGGATTTCGGCGACGACTACAGAACTCTGGACCGCATCTACCTGCCCGCAGACTGGATGGCGGAGTCAGGCGTCAACGTTGAGGAACTCGGAAAGGACCGCACCTCTGAGCGACTTCGCGTCGTCATCGACAAGTGCCTGGCCGAAATTGACGCACTCATGAAAGATGCGCGCCAACTGCCTGGGCACATCAACCACCGCCGCCTGAAACTTGAAGCCGCTGTCATCGTACGGCTGGCGGACCGGTTGGCTTGGCAACTCTCTAGAAAGGATCCTCTGGCAGCGCGGGTCGAGCTGACAAAGCCGGAAGCCGCCATGTGCGCGATGCGAGGGCTGGCGGGAAGCCTCTTCCTGTAGCGCTGATCCCTGCGATAAAGTTCATGACCTCGGATTGGCTCGCCCGGCATCGGCAACGCGCCGGACGCCGGGTCAGGTCGCGGCATTCTCTCAGCCTGGATCATTCATGAGGGCCTGACCCATACTCCCGGCAGCCAGTTCTGCAGCCTGCATGCCCGAGCGTACCGCACCCTCAATCGTTGCCGGCAGACCCGTATCCGTCCAGTCTCCGGCAAGAAAAACACCCAGTGGACCGGCATCGGATCCGGGCCGTCGCGCGACCTGCTCCGGTGTCTGGGCAATGGTCGCCATCCGTTCGACAATGACGCGATGCGGCGGCATCCTGGCCGCGTCGCCTTCCAGGTCCAGCGACCGTCGGACGTCGTCCCAGATCGCACCTGACATACTTCGCCCGTCGACGTCGCCCTGGCAGGCGCTGACCGTCGCCGAGACAATGCTGTCCCGCCAGAACAGCCACTCTGCCGTGCCACCAAGGAGCCCCAGGAACGGCGGATTCTCCGGCGCCCACGAAACACTTTCTGGCATCCGGAAATGCACATTGACTATTCCGCGATGCTCGTTTGGGACGCGCAGGTCCGGAACCAGTTCTTCGGCAACGCGGGCGGGCACGGCAAGGATCACACGGTCGGCCGGTCCAACCTGGATTTCGCGATCCCTGAAACACAAGGCCGTGACACTGCCTGTCTCGTTCAACGTGATCGAACGAAGTCGCGTGCGAAACCGCAGTTCGGCGCCATTTTCCGCAAGGAAGGCCACTGCCGGGTCCGCGAAAGCACTGCTCAGGCCTTGCCGCGCCGTCAAGGGACGGCAGGCACGACCCCCTCGACCCATGGTCTCGCGCAGAACCGGCTTCATGAGCACGGCTGCGGCGCGCTCGGGTTCGGTGTTGAGAACCGCAATCGAAACCGGTTTCCAGAATCGCTCGTGCAACTGGCCGCAGGCCGACAGAACTTCGGCGATCGACGACCGCTGACTTGCATTCAACAGGCGGAGCGACCTTGCGTAATCTGCCAGGCGCGCGCCCGGAACTCGACCGTCGCGGGAAAACGGCCTTCCGGGAATCCGGCCATGGCCCAAGTCTACCGTCCAACGCTCACCGGTGGCGAGATCAAGGAACGGAAAGCGGGCGCTGACCGGACCAGTCAACCTGTCCCGTGCCCCAATCAGAGCCAGGAACCGCTGAATCGACGTGTTGCCCGAAAGCATCAAATGGCTTCCGTTGTCGATCAACGCCCCAAGGCTTTCGTCGTGGAACGAACGGCAGCGTCCGCCGGCATGGCCGGTCGCTTCGTGAACGGCCACGCGAACACCGCTTGCAGACAACTCGCACGCCGCGCTCAGGCCGGCAACGCCTGCGCCAACCACATGGGCGACTCCGGGCACCTAGAACAGGCCGTGGCGCAAGGCCAGGCAGGCCTTTCGGAACGAGCCGATCGAAATCCGCTCGGACGGAAACGGCGAGAACCCCGCTCCGACGATCCGTGCCAGGAGTTTCCCGTACACCGCGCGCATCATCCTGGCGGGCCGAATGTCCTGGGGTTGGCAAGAACCCATGATCCGGTCCGCGGCCGCGAAATGGTTCCAGGCATTCGCCGACAGCCCCTGACAGACAATGTCCACTTCAGGCTGGTCGGCAAGCGTGTCAGCGCGCGGGCATTCAAGACCCGCCTCGCGAAGAGCGGATGCAGGAAGATAGATTCGGTTGCGCCGGGCGTCTTCACGAACGTCGCGCAGGATATTGGTCAACTGAAGGGCCGAACCTAGTGAAGCCGCCAATTGCCTGCCGGTCTCGAGATCGAGTCCGAACACTCGACAGGACATCCGTCCGACCGAACACGCCACGCGGTCAACATAAGTCGCCAAGGCCGCCTCATCGGGAATGCGCACTGAGGGAGCGGCATCCGTCATCATTCCGTCTATCACGCAATTGAGGTCGGATTCCGCAAGTTCGTAGTCGAAAGCCGGCCTGACAAGTGCCCTTACCGTCGCCCGTGCCGGCTCTTCACCCCGATACAGCCGCTCCACGTCGCGCCTATAACCGTCGAGCGCCTCCTGCTTGCGAGACGTCTCGCCGGGCTCATCGGCAATGTCGTCAACTTCCCGGCAAAACGCGTAGATCGCATACATCGCGTCGCGCTTCGCGGGCAGCATGCGTCGCATCGCCCAGAAAAACGCGGAACCCGAATTCGCGACCAATGTCTCCGCATAACGCTTTGCCGCGAGTTCGCCAGACCGGTTGACGTTCGCAATTTGCATTGGTCACAAATACATCGCGGTTCAGGATCGATCAACCGAATTGCCCGCCGCAGGCGGCCTTCATTCCCTTGATTCATTGAGTGCTACGCAAGAACGGGTTCTGCCTTCTCCGTCGAATCCAATGTGCCAGCTTGACCGCAACAGTGTTGACAAACTATCTATTAACATCGGGAAGTGAATGCAGAAGAGCTGCCGGACTTCTGTCTGGGCGGCAATTCTCTTATACACGGCGAAAAGGCAATTTTGGGAAGGGAATCAATGTCCGAATTGGAACTTGAGGTATTTGCCGCCGATACCGGAACGGCAATCAAGATCGTCGGCCGGATTGACGGAAATTCCGCACCCGTTCTCGACAGCCGGCTCAAGGAGCTCGACATGGACCTTGGCCTGCCGATAGTGCTTGACTTCGACGACGTGGACTTCGTCAGCAGTGCAGGGCTTCGAACCCTGTTGGTCCTTGCGAAACGCGTGGAGGCAGAGGGCGGATCCGTTGTTATCGCCCGATTGCAGCCCGAAGTCGACGAGGTCTTCGAAATCTCCGGGTTCAAGAGCATCTTCAAGCATCACCCATCCTTGACGGCCGCCTTGACGGAGAACGGCATGCCAGCCGATCTTTGCGGCGGGACCAGCGAGGAAGAGCCTGTTCCGGTGCAGGAAGGCGGTCTCGGACGTTTCGTCTCCAAAATCCTGCCCGGAAGGTCCGGCAATTGATCAAGGCGCCTGCGGACCATGCCGCAGACCACCCCGAGCCCGCGGCGAGACCGGCGGGCACGCAGACAAGTTCATCAACCATGCCCTGATCGAGGAATCGCTGACCGACGCAAGCGCTCCGGGTCACGCCATGTCTGGCATCCTGTCGAATGAAGTGCCGGAAAGTTTGCGGACAACCGCTCAGCGAGGACGGAAATGGCTGAAGCATTCATTTGCGAAGGACTGCGCAGCGCCATCGGCAGATATGGCGGAACGCTCGCGGCTGTGCGCCCAGACGATCTGCTGGGAGAGGTGATCCGTGCCGTCATGGTTTCCGCTCCGTCGCTCGACCCGACAGCGGTCAACGACGTGATCATGGGATGCGCCAATCAGGCCGGAGAGGACAACCGCAACGTGGCACGGATGTCGACGTTGCTGGCCGGACTGCCCGAAACTGTGGGTGGCGCAACCATCAACCGGCTTTGCGGATCCGGCCTTGATGCAGTGGCCATTGCGGCGCGCACGATCAGGACGGGCGAGGCGGACGTGATTCTTGCCGGCGGCGTCGAGAGCATGACGCGTGCGCCCATGGTCATGCCCAAGGCGAATTCCGCGTTTTCCAGACAGGCCGAGATCTTTGATACGACCATTGGCTGGCGTTTCGTCAACCGCAGGATGAAGGTCGAACACGGCGTGGACAGCATGCCGGAGACCGCAGAGAACGTCGCATCGGAATTCGGAGTCTCACGGGCCGACCAGGACGCTTTCGCACTCCGGTCGCAGGAACGCGCGGCACGGGCCATTGAAAACGGACGGCTCAGGCAGGAAATCACTCCGGTCACGATTCCCCAACGGAAGGCCGACCCGGTCGTCTTCGACACCGACGAGCATCCGCGACGGACCACGCTTGACAAGCTCGCCGCGCTGCCGACCCCTTTCCGCGACGGCGGCACGGTCACGGCCGGAAACGCGTCCGGCGTGAATGACGGCGCCGCCGCGCTGATTGTCGCGTCGGAAGCGGCGATCGAGCGTTTCGGGTTGACACCCAAAGCGCGGATCCTGGGCGCCGCTGCAGCCGGCGTTCCGCCACGAATCATGGGCATCGGTCCTGCTCCCGCCAGCAAAAAGTTGCTGGACCGCATTGGCATTGCCACAACCGACCTGGACGTCATCGAGTTGAACGAGGCATTCGCAGCTCAGGCGCTGGCAGTGACGCGTCAGCTTGGCCTTCCCGACGACGCGGACTTCGTGAATCCGAATGGCGGAGCCATCGCCCTTGGGCACCCGCTGGGCATGTCAGGGGCGCGGCTGGCACTGACAGCTGCGATCGAGCTCCAGAACCGGGATCTGTCCCTCGCCCTTTGCACCATGTGCATAGGTGTCGGCCAGGGAATCGCGCTCGCTCTTGAGGGAGTCAGGTAGAAGCGCCTTCGCGCCTCTTCCCGGACACCGGTTCCGCCTGTCAAGATCTTCGCGGGCGTCGATGCATGGACATCTGAGCGGGCATTCATACCGGGAAGACCGACTGGATGATTCTGTATCGCTTTCGAGAACGCCTGCAGCCTCTCTCCACATTGCTGCCCGTCGCGACCAAGGTCACCAGACGCTTGCCGACGCATGAAGATTCGGCCAGCGGGTCAGGCGCACCTGATTTCAGCCTCGAGCCCTTGCTCTTCTTCAGAGAACCGCGTTGCCTTGAAGTCCTTGCCCCACACCTGCATTGCTTCAATGATGGGCTTCAGGCTTCGTCCTCGTTCCGTCACCTCGTACTCCACGCGCGGCGGCACCTCGGCAAACACATGCCGAGAGATGACGCCATCGGCTTCCAGTTCCCGCAGTTGAAGCGTGATCATCCGTTCTGTCGCGTTCGGAGCAAGACGGCACAGCTCGCTGAAACGTTTCCGTCCGCCAAGAAGGCGGCAAACCAGAATCGGCTTCCAGCGGCCGCCTATTACGCTCAATGTCGCTTCGACATCGCACCCCGTCTTCCAATTGTATTTCCTGGCCATCTTTGTCGCCTCGATGCTGCGGCATTCAATACTTACAAAAATGTGGGTTCTTGTCAAAACCTAGGTGCAAACGCAGAATTCGGGTCGAAGTTTCGAACAGCCTAGAAGGAGGTCAACAATGAAAGCTCTTGGTTACAGCGAAAGGGGCCCGGTTTCGGCACCGAACTCGGTCGTCGAATTCGACGCGGATATGCCCGCTCCAGGCGCGCGCGATCTGCTGGTTGAAGTGCGTGGCGTCTCAGTCAATCCGGTCGATGTAAAGGTCCGCGCAAACCGCCCACCCGAAGGCACGCGCATCCTGGGCTTCGATGCGGCCGGCGTAGTCAAGGATGTCGGCTCCGACGTGACGACGTTCAGACCGGGCGACGAGGTGTTTTATGCAGGCGAATTCACTCGCCCGGGAAGCAATGCCGAGTTTCAGGCAGTGGATGAGCGTTTGGTGGGTCGCAAACCGTCCTCGCTCAGCTTTTCCAAAGCCGCCGGCATGCCGCTGACCAGCATCACCGCCTGGGAAATGCTGTTTGACAGTTTCGGCATCAAGGAGGGAGACGGTGGCGGTGAGGCGATCCTGATCATCGGGGCGGCCGGGGGCGTCGGGTCAATCCTGATCCAGCTGGCCAAGAAACTGACGGGTCTGACCGTTGTGGCAAGCGCGTCGCGCGATGACACGGTCGCGTGGGTCAAGAAGATGGGCGCAGACCACGTGGTCAACCATCGCAAACCCCTGAACGAAGAAATGAAGGCACTCGGCATCTCTCCGAAATTTGTCGCCACGCTGAACCAGACGGACAAGCACTTCGACGCCATTGTCGACCTGATCAAGCCACGGGGCCATATCGCGCTGATCGACGACCCTCAGGACATCAATATCGGCGCAATCAAGCTCAAGGCCCTGTCGTATAGCTGGGAGTTCATGTTTGCCCGATCGATGTTCCAGACCGAAGACATGGACGCACAGTCAAAACTTCTCAACCGCGTGTCCACTATGCTGGATGATGGCTCGTTGATCTCGACAGTGAACAAGCATTGCGGGACCATGAGCGAGACCACATTGCGCGAGGCGCTCGCCCATCAGGAAGAAGGATCAGCAATCGGCAAGACCGTTCTGGACGGGTTTGGTGACGCGTAAGTCATGGAACGGCCGCTGGAAAGCAAGATCATCATCGTCACCGGTGCCACAGGCGGCATCGGTTTCGAAACCGTGAAACGAATGGTCGATGACGGTGCCACCGTCGTCGCATCCGGCCGCAACATTGACCGGTTGAACGAGCTTGCTGCAATGGGCCCGAATGTCGTGGCGCATCGATCCGACGTGTCGAGCGAAGACGAGGCACGCGGTCTTGTTGAACGGGCCGAAACCGAATTCGGCACGCTTGATGCCGTGTTCAACGGCGCGGGAATCGTCGGGGAAAGCGGCCTGATTGAGGATCAAGACCTCGATAGCTTCAATCATGTCATGGATGTCAACGTCGGTGGGGTCTTCCTGATGATGAAGCACGCGGTCCCTGCCCTGCGCCGAAACGGTGGCGGCGCGATCATCAACATGTCGTCCGTGGCAGGCCTGATCGGTGGTCGAGCCACCATGCCAGCCTACTGTGCCAGCAAACACGCCGTGATCGGGCTGACGAAGAACGGTGCCAAGGCCTATGCGGGCGAAGGCATCCGAGTGAACGCGATTTGCCCAGGCCAGATCGACACTGACATGCTTGCTGCTGTGGAAGCGGACGCCTCCCCTGAGGATGCCGCCAAAGCGCGCGCGATGGTCATCGCCGCGATTCCTGCAGGTCGCTATGGCGAACCCTTCGAAGTCGCGGCCTTGGCCGCCTTTTTGTGCCGGGATGACGCCAAGTTCATCAATGGCAGCGTCTACACGATCGACGGGGCTTTCACGCCGTTTTAGTTTGGTCAAATTGTAGTTCGGGACGCCAACAGGTTCCCGCAAGACAATCAGGCCTGCAGCTCCGTCTTTCAGCCATGGCGTCTCGATCGGAACTGGTTGATTCAATCGAGGCGAATCTCCTTGCGCCCCGGACCGAGCACCACTCGGCGCCACCGTGCCTCCTCCAACTCTGGATTTCCTCGGGCATCGACCATCTGCGCCTGCATCTGAAACAGGTGCAAGCGCTTGGGATCGCTCACGTCACTCCGTCCCTCCGCGAAGTAGCAGATCGTGGTCTCCACACCCGCAGGTTTGAAATCGCTGAATTTGCCTGTCACAACAGTGCCGCCACATGCCAGCGCAGTTGCCGCAATCCTCAAATCATCGCCTCTGCGTCCCAATCAGGCCGTCCGGGCGTCCGGATGTTTCTCAATGAGTACGGCCCGCAGGCACCGCGTGGACAGCGCAATGTTCGCATGCAACTGGCAATGCGACATTTGCCGTGCCAGAATTGGCGCAAAAGCCGCCGTCGGCCAGCCCACTCTGAGCCGCACGGATCCCCGAACCAGGATGTATGGATACACGCCCGATGACGGAATTGCCCGCTAACGCACTGCTAGAGACGCATGACGTGACGAATCAACCAGATTCCGCGGTCGACCGTGATCTCTGGGCCGACGACATCGCGTTGCGTATGCTGGCTGGCAAGGACGGGAAGGAAAGCGCACTTGCCGCGTATGGCGCGACCCTCGGGCAGCGCAAAATGCGGGCAGCTGCACGAAACGCCGAGCGGAATGTGCCCGAACTCCGTCTCTTCGACCAAGCCGGGCGCCGTTTGGACGAAGTGGTTTTTCACCCCGACTACCACCGGTTCATGGCCACCTCGGTCGCCGCCGGGTACCACTCGGTTGCATGGGAGCACGATGCCGGTGGACACGTCGCGCACGCAGCCATGGTCTATCTGGCCAGCCAGGTGGAGCCCGGGCATTGCTGCCCGCTGACAATGACCTACGCGGCGCAGCCAGTGATAGGCGCTGCAGAAGGTCTGCACGACAATTGGAGCGCCTTGGCCCTGTCCCGGGAATACGATCCCGCAGCCAAACCGGCGCGAATGAAGTCGGGCGTGACCCTCGGAATGGCGATGACCGAAAAGCAAGGCGGTTCCGATGTCAGGGCCAACTCGACCGTTGCGGAACGCGACGGCGATGTATGGCGGCTGACAGGCCACAAGTGGTTCTGTTCCGCGCCGATGTCGGACGGGTTCCTGACGCTGGCTCGAACCGATTCCGGCCTGACCTGCTTCCTTGTGCCGCGATGGCTGGACGGAGAACGAAACAGCATTCGAATCCAGAGGCTGAAGGAAAAGCTTGGCAACCGCTCGAACGCCTCGGCCGAAATCGAGTACCACCACACCCTGGCCTACCGCGTCGGAGGGGAAGGCGAAGGCGTGCGCACCATCGTCGAGATGGTGCATCACACGCGCCTCGACACTGCCATTGCGCCTGCCGGGCTCATGCGCGCCGCGCTCCGCGAAGCCCATCACTGGGTCTCGAACCGTCTCGCATTTCAGAAGCGCCTGATCGATCAGCCGCTGATGCGCACGGTTCTCGCCGACCTTGCCCTCGACTGGCAAGGAGCGCTGACGCTGTGCATGCACGTTGCACGTAGCTTTGACAGACGCACTCCGGAAGACCGGGCCTTTGCTCGGATCGGCGTGGCGCTGGCGAAGTACCTGAACAACAAGCTCTGTCCGATCGTGGTCGGCGAGGCGATGGAAGTGCTTGGCGGCATGGGATATGTCGAGGAGACGACGCTTCCCATGCTCTTCCGTGAGGCACCGCTGAACGGCATCTGGGAAGGATCCGGCAACATCATCTGTCTCGATGTCCTTCGGACACTTGCAAAGGTACCCTTGGCCGTCAACGCGTTGAACGCCGATCTGGAGTCCGCGGAGGGAATGGACAAGACCTATGACGCGGCACTGGCCGAACATCGGTCACGCTGGCAGGCGCAAGTGCCAGAAGCGGAGGCAAGATGGTTCGCCGAGCGCACGGCACTGTTGCTGACGGCGTCCGCCCTGCTGCGGCACGGTAACGCCAAGGTTGCCGAAGCCTATGTTGACTCCCGCCTGTCCGGAAACCGAGGCCGCACGAGCGGGACCTTGGCGCCGATGCACACGAACGCGGTGCTGGCCCACGGACTTGAACCCGCCTGATGCGCGACTCCATCACTGCCGCAAACCAGTTGGCAGCGGTCACGTTGGAACCGACTCGACCTCGGAATCCATTCCGATGATCACACCGGTGGTTGCGACCTTGTTGCATGCCATGTTCGAGCACACGACGAAGGCGATTGAGACCGGATCGACATTTTTCTTGGCCCACCCGGCAATATCGAACACCACGCCAAGCGCGGGCGTCGTCACCGACAGGAGCAGATCGGCTAACACCGATGCGTCTCAGCCAAATCCAGGGAGATTGATCGCGATCTGGCCCTGACAGTGACATATGGCAACAACGGCTTTCGAAATTCCCTTACGTGCAATCCCAAATCGGAATGCGGCGCTCCCAATTCCAGTTGGGTTCCGCATCCTGCGGAACCAGGACAATCGGCGTCAGCGCACACATTGCTGAATTTCAACTCCGTCGCGAGCCTTCCAGGGCGCCCCATCGTCGCCGGTCGTATTCGCCTGAGCAATCCGGTCAGACGAGGCCTGCACACCTTGCACAGCGAAGCACCCGGATCATTGCATGATCATGCCGCCGTCGATCATGATAAGCTGTCCCGTCATGTAGTCGCTTTCGTCTGAACAAAGGAACGCGGCCGTGCCCTTTACGTCGTCTGGCGTGGAGAGCTTCTTCATCAGGATCATGGTGTTGGCGAGGTGATCCATCGACTGGCCTTCTTCCTCGAACATGCCGATCTCCACGAGATCTTTGTCAAGCTGCTCCCAAAGCTCGGTCTTCACCACGCCCGGACCATAGCCGTTGACCGTGATCTTGTGTTCCCAAAGTGCCTTTGCGCCGCCGATGATCATGGCCAGAACAGCGTATTTCGAGCAGCAATAGGGAATGACATCCAGAAACGCGGTGCGCGACACGATCGAGCCGACCGGAATGATCTTGTAAGGATGATCATCCATCGGACCTTGGGCGATCATCTGTCGCGCCGCCTCCTGCATTCCCAGAAGAACGCCCTTGGCGTTGATGTTCATTATCATGTCCCAGTTGTCTTCGTCGATGTCCATGAACATGCGAGGCTTGTTCACACCTGCATTCAGTAGAGCAACGTTGATCGACCCAAAAGCTTCAACCGTTCTTGCAACTGCCGCGGCGTTGTCTTCGCGGCTGGTAACGTCCATCCTGACGGCCACCGCCTCGCCATTTCCTGCGCCGTTGATACGTTCTGCCACTGCCTGAACACCATCAAAATTGACATCGCCAATACAGACGTTCGCCCCTTGCTGCGCAAAACATTCCGCATTTGCCGCCCCCATGCCTTGTGCGGCGCCCGTAATCAGGATGTTCTTTCCAGCGAGTCGTTGCGTATCCATTTTGCGTCCTCCCAAGGCACGTCTCTTCAGTTATCTGCAGAAACGTATATCGAAGCAACTGCCGCCCACAGACGGATTTGATCGAAATTGGATAAAGTTCATCCAAAATGGACGAATTCGTGGAGTATGCCGCGTTGAAACTTTGACAGACTACGCGCGGCGAAAGGAAATCGTCTATATTCCTGAAGGGAGGACTCTATGACGTATTTGGGAAAGACCATACGCGGCGTGATGGTCAGCGTGCTGGCGTTCGGCTCCATGGCGACCGCATCGCTCGCACAAGACAAGCCGTCGATTATCTCGTTCAACGGCCCAGCCGGTGAGGCTTATATCGGCAGGTTCATCAAGGGCATCAAGGATACTGCCGAACTCAAGGGCTTTGACATCCAGGTCTTTGAGAACCAGTTCAACCAGGCCGAGCAGGACCAGCAGGTTCAGCAGGTACTGGCTGCCGGCGTCCTGCCCGACGTCTTCATCTGGTGGCCGTCTGACGCCGTCGCGGGCCTTGGGTCGCTGCGCGCACTTGCCAGGACAGGCGTTCCGGTTCTGAAGATAAACCAGCTTCCGAACGAGCAGGACAAGCAGTACATCTTCGGCTACGCTGGCCCGGATGACCGCCTGCGTGCCCGGAACGCCGGCTACATGATGCGCGAGGCAGCGGCCGCCAAGAAGGCTGCTGGCGGCGAAGGCTTCAACGTACTGGTGCTGAGTTACCCGCACAGCTATGGCGGCTACGGCCTGTCGATCAACGCCTTCAAGGAAGCGATCGCCGGTTCGGACTTGACCATCATCGGTGACGTTGACGAAGGCTTCGGTCAGGCCAACGGATATAAGGGTGCGGCAAAGGCCATCGCAGCGCTGCGCGACGAAGGCATCCACTTTGTTTACGGAATGGACGACGCGATTCTCACCGGCGGCATCAAGGCGCTGGAGGAAGCTGGCTACGCCATGGGAGAAGACGTGATCGCAGTCGGCACAGTTTGCAACGGCGACAAGCAGTTGATCGAGGAAGGCAAGCAGTTCGGCACGACGCTCCAGTCGCCGTTGCACGAAGGACAGCTCGCCATCAAGATGGTCGAAGAGTATCTCGAGACCGGCGAGTTGGCGAACTACATCAACTTCACGCCGAACCCGGCCGTGACCGCGACAAACATCGACACCGTTGCGCTCCGCGGGTATGACGGCAAGCTCTACGGCATCGACGAGCTGTGCTCGGGCGCTTGGGGCAGCTAAGTCCAGACATCAGGAAGGGCGCCCTAGCGACAGGGCGCCCTTTTTCCGCTAAGAAAAGGAATATCCCGACTGGATCAGGGAGGTGGCCATGGCGGATCAACTGCTTCTTCAGCTCACAAACATCAACCGCGACTATGGTGCGATCCAGGCGCTGAAGAGCGCGAGCTTTGAAATCGGACATGGCGAAATCATGGGATTGGTCGGCGAAAACGGTGCCGGAAAGTCCACAATGGTCAAAATCATCGGGGGGTTCGACACGGGTTTCACCGGAGAGTATTTCTATGACGGTGAAGTCCGCCATTTCGGCAGCCCGACCGCCGCTGAACATGCCGGTATCGCCATCGCCCAGCAGGAGTTGAGCCTGATCCCGACGATGAGCGTGGCCGAGAACATCTTCCTTGCGGGCGACGGCGTCCCGCAGGTTGCCTCCAAAGGCTTGCTTGCGAAGAAGGCGAAGCCGTTCCTGGAAGAGGTCGGGCTTGGGCACATCAACCCGATGCGCGTCACGAACCGGCTCTCCGTCGGTGAACAGCATCTGGTCGAGGTTGCGCGGTTGATTGCGCATAACCCGCAGGTGCTGATCCTTGATGAGCCCACGGCAGCGCTTGGCGAGACAGATTCGATCCGAATCCTGGACATGGTGAAGCGCTTGAAGGAACGCGGGAAGTCGGTGATTTACGTGAGCCACCGATTGGACGAGATATTCAAGATATGCGACCGGGTCACGGTGCTGCGGGACGGCGAAAGCCAGGCTCCCCGTGCAGCGACGGACATGGATGTCAACTCCCTCGTTGAACTTATGCTGGGCTTCGAGCTTGGCGACATGTACCCGGCGCGCAGGCCGATCACCCGCGAGGTCCCCATCCTGAAGGTGCGGGATCTCTGGCCGGACGGCATCCTCGAGCCCATTAGTTTCGAAGTGTACCCTAGGGAAATCCTGGGTCTTGCGGGCCAGCTTGGCTCTGGAACCTCCGAGATCCTCGGAGCCATGGCCGGCTCCACGAAATCGCGCGGCGGGACGTTGCACTACGACGGCGAGGAATTCATGGCCTCGCGCCCGAAGGACGCCATCCGCCGCGGTATCGCCTTTTGTTCCGAAGATCGAAAACATGACGGACTGTTCCTTGGGCGCCCCATCATGGAGAACCTGTCCGCCCCGTCGATTGAAACGATATCGAGCAACGGACTTCTGAACGGCGCGAAAGAACGGGCTTCGACGACCGAGAACGCCATCAAGTTCACTGTGGACCCAAAGCGCCTGCCGCAGGAAGCCGGAGTCCTCTCAGGTGGAAACCAGCAGAAGGTTGCGCTTGGCAAGTGGCTGTCGATCTCGCCCAGAGTGATCCTTGTGAACGAGCCCACGCGCGGCGTGGACGTTGGCGCACGGGCCGAGATCTACCAGATTCTACGCGATCTGGCGGACCAGGGAGCCGCCATCGTCGTGGCCTCGACCGACATACAGGAAATCACCAACTTGCCGGACCGAATCATCAGCTTCTATCGCGGGGTCCAGATCGGCGAGCTGGAACTGGGCAGGATGACCTCGGCCAGCATCCTTGAACAGATCACCGACCCGTTTCACGAAGCCGGCATTGCCGTGTCGGAGAGAGCATCATGACCGACGCGACCGCAATGTCGGGCGACGATCTCAACTTCATCCAGCGCATTCGCAGGGACTATTCGCCTTTGGTCATCGCAATGGTGGGGCTCTTCCTTGTCGTGTTCTTGGCCGGAGCGACACTTACCGACGATTTCCTGACCTGGTTCAATGTCAAAACGATCATCCGCGACGCCGCTTTGGTCGGCATCATGGCCATCGGACTGACCTTCGTGACACTCAGCGGCAACTTCTTCCTGTTGTCGATGAAGGAGATCGCGGCGCTTTCCATCATTTGTTTCGCCACGCTCATGGGGGCGGATTGGAATCAGTGGGGCCCAGCCGAGGGCGATCCAACAACCTCGGCCCTGATGATGACCTTCCTCGTCGCCTTTACCGCCACGATGATCATCGCCACGATCACGGGTGCCATTCAGGGCGCCCTGATCGGACTTGGCGGCAATCCGATCGTTGTCACGCTTGGGGCCGCGGGCCTGTTCTTCGGCATCGGGTCCTGGTGGTCCGACAACCTTGTCGTCAGTTACCGCCGCCCGCATGGGGCTGAATGGCTGGGGACCGGGTCCTTCATCGGGGACATTCCGAACATCACCGTGGCCTTTATCATCATCGCGGTAGTGGCTGAGTTGACCCTGCGCTACACGACCTTCGGTCGCCAAGTCTACCTGGTGGGCGCCAACCGCGCGGCAGGACGGGCGACCGGGCACGAGAACTTCGGCATGGCGATCAAGTGCTGCATTATCGCCAGCGTCTGCGCGGCATTCGTCGCGGTGGCGTTTTCGGGCCAGGTCTCGTCAGCCCATGTCAACTACTTCTCGTCCGAATTTGGTTCGTCGGGAGACATGACGATCATGGTCATCGCCATCGTAATGGTCGGCGGCAACTCAATAATGGGCGGTTACGGCTCGACGCTCCGCACGTCGCTCGGCGCGATCTTCATTTCGAGCATCGACAACATGATGGTCTTGAATGGCTTCAACTCGGGCGCGCGGGTACTAGCTGTCGGCCTGATGATCGTCTTTTCCATCATCGTCTTTGCCCTTGTCCGCCGCGGCAGCCGGGCCGTGGAGTAGGAGGAACCCATGGAACGCATCAAGCACTTTGTCACCGAAAACCCGGATCTGGTCTTTGCAATATTGCTGGCCTTCAGCGTATTCACCTTCTTTGCGATCACCGAGCCGCTGTTCTTTACGCATCGAACCGGCTTTGCGATCATGGAACGATTCGCGGTACTGGGCCTTGTCGGGCTGGCATTGACGCTTTGCATCATCGCCGGTGAGATCGACCTTTCGATTGGCTCGAACGCGGCGCTGGCCGCAGTCATCACGGTGCGATTCACCGACGATTGGGGGGCCGTCAACGCACTTTTGCTGGCGCTGGCGGTTTCGACCACCATCGGTGCAATTCAAGGGTATTTCATCGCATATCTGAGAATCCGCGCCATCGTGTTGACAGTGGGGACACTGATGCTCCTGCGCGGCGTGGCGCTCTTCGCCGCCGATGAAAAGACCGTCATGCTGACCGACTTTCGCATTCCTGACTTCATCTCGACCAAGATGCTTGTCTACTTCTCGCCCGCTTCGCTCCTGGTCATCGCGATGTTCATTATCGTAGGATTGTTCATGACCTACACGCGCTATGGCCGCGAGATCTATGCCATAGGCGGTGCCCGTAAGGAGGCCTTGGCGTCGGGCATCTCGCTGCATCGCCCGATGATCATCGTTTTCGCCATCTCAGGATTTTGCGCCGGACTGGGTGGGATCATCATAGGCCTGCGATCGGGGACGGCACAGGCGCTTGGGCTTCAGTACCTCCTGCTGGCCGGAACGGTGGCTGCCTTCATCGGGGGTGTGTCGATCCTTGGCGGGAAAGGTGGAGTCATCGGTGCGGCCATCGGAACGCTGACGGTGAACTTCCTGAACACAGGGCTGGTCTTCAACGTGACGCCCTCTTTCATGGTGCAACTCTACCTCGGCATCCTCCTCCTGGTCGTCATCATGTTCCAGACCGGCAGCCGCGTATTCGACGAACGACAACGACGAAGCCAGCTTCTCAACGATGTCGACCGACGACGAAGTATCCTGGCCGACAAGATTGCCGAACTCCGACGACCATCTGGATAGTCACGGCAAAGCTGGAAGAATATCCAATTCGGACATAATCTGGCCCCGAACCATGCCGGGGAGGGGTCGGATCGTGCCGAAACTGCCAGAGGCGCTGAGAGAAGTAATGAACCTTCAGCGAGGACAATTAAGAGCCCGACCGGAAGGCCCGTTCGAAAGCGGCGATGTCCTGCACGCCAAAGGGATCACTGGCGAGGAATTCGCGCTCTTCCTGGATTTCATCGACGCGCTCGGTGACGAAGCCAGTCAGGTCCTGAGCCTAAAACGTGGTTATGATGAAACCCGAATGATCACCACGCTTCTGCGCAATCACCTGCAAGGCAAGCTGACCACGAAGAGCTATCTGGCAAACGCAAGCGGGCTGGGTTATGGCACGGCGATCAGGGCAATCAATTCAATCGAGGAACGCGGTCTTCTGATCCGGCGCCCAAGAACTGTGACCGGCAAGAGCTTTTCGCTGCACCCCTCCGACAAGCTGATTGCCGAATGGCAGGAATACGCGCGCAGGGTGCGCGGCGCGATCAGCTCGACACTTGGCATTGGAACGGCAGGGAAAGGGGGCATCGGCGACTATTTCTTCGGCTCCTCTTATGGCGACAGCCTGACGATCCCGCCGCCGACTCCGCTGCAATCGAGGCTGGACCTGCAAAGCAACCTTCGCGTTCTCGTCCATGCCGACCCTACATTCATGGCAATGAACGTCCTCAAACGACAGTTCGAGGGCCTGTTCGGCGTCGGCATGAACAGCCGGGCGCTGTCGATTGACCGATTGCGCCAGGAAATCCTGACAAACGCGGCGCAAGAGGCGTCTCGCTACGACATCATCGCCTGCGACCTCCCGTGGTTTGGCGAACTTGCCGAAAAGAACGTCCTTCTTCCGATCACCGATCTCATTGACGAGAGCAATGTTGACATCGGCGATTTTCACAGGGTCGCGCTCGCCTCCGCACGATATGGCGGCATTCAATATGGACTCCCCGTCCAAACAACTCCCGAGTTGCTTTGCGTCAGGCGCGACCTTTGCGACGCTGCCGGGATCGGCGTGCCATTCACGATCTCGGACACTCTTGAAACGGCACGCGCCCTGCACAACCGGGCGCAGGGACAGTCAGGCATCGCGTGGAATGCTGCGCGCGGGACACCACTTGGGCACACCTTCATGTTCGTCATGGGGGCTATGGGGCGGCCTTTCCTGAACCTGGCGCAGGTCGGTGATGACTTTGACGCGGAATGGCCCCGAGGCGAGAACCTCCGGCCGATGCTGCAATCCGAAGAAGCCTTTGCCACGGCAGAATACCTCAGCGAACTCCTGGACTTCTCACCGGTGTCGATCCTGTCAATGTCCTGGTACGAACGCGCCCGCGCCTATGCGGACGGCGAAGTTGCGATGGCGTATTGCGCCACGCTTCTGGCACCGCTCTTTGAGCTAAATTCCGAATCGCCTGCCTTTGGCGTAACCGAGTTTCTGCCTCATCCCTACGGGCCGGGCGGCAAGCCAATCGCGCCGGTCGGCGGCTATGCCTTGGCGATCCCGTCCAACATTGCGCCTGATCGCATTGATGCGGCCTGGAAAGCGCTTCAGTCCTTCACCTCGCCCCAAACCATCAAGCTTTACATCGAAAACGGCAGCCTCGTGACACCTCGCTTCAGCGTCAGCATGGATCGGAAAGTGCGCAGTGTGTCGCCTTTGATTTCGATTGTCGACGGCATGGCACGATCCGGGATCCTGCAATATTGGCCTCGACCGCCCGTTCCGGAGATCACCGGCCTGATCGAAATCATAGGAACTGAACTGCACGACATGCTTCAAGGCGCGACAAGTGTCGGCACGGCGCTGCTGAATGCACAGAACCGTGCGGATGCCTTGATGCGGGCACGCGGGCACTATGCCTAGCCGTGACGGCCAAACTGCGAACGAACTTTCAGCAGATGCTCCTCAGTCCTCCAATGATGCTCGGAAGCGAGCGACCATACGTGACCCCGGTCCTGGTGAACACCACAACAGCGGCCTTGGCGGCCTCTATCCCGTGTCCCTCAACGAATGCAACTCCCCTTCGCCCGATCCGCAAGTCGGCATGTCCCGGACAGATTGACCTAGACTATGTACCCAAATGTTGGCCCTTTTGCATGTTCTGTCATTTCTTGGCGAAAGCAATCCACAGGGAGATCGAGGCATGAGCGGCGACCGATTCGACATGAGCGACGCCGAATGGGAAATCCTCCGCTCGGTGCTTCCTGACAAGCACCGAGGCCCGGAACGGGTGCATGACCGGAAGGTGAAGAACGGTATCTTCTTCGTGCTTCGCATCGGCACGCCGTGGCGCGACCTCCCGGAGAGATACGGTCTGTACACGGCCTGCTACAACCGCTACATCCCGTGGCGCAGGAATGGCACTTGGGCGTTGATCATGGAGAAGCTTCAAAGGCTTGCGGGCGATGACGACGGAAGTGGAGGAACGCAAGCACTCCGCCATGCCTGAAGTCCGGTTTGGGGCGCGTCTGCGGGATGGTTCGGCGGCCTGCCGTTTCCGGTCGGGCGATGACTACCCGTCCTTCCTGTGCTCGCACTCGCGCGCGCCGACGGCTGACGACAGATACGGGACCGAGAATCCACCCGCCAAATCGCCGAGGCCGGTGCTGTTGGTGCGCCGTTTGGAATGCCTACACGCCACTCCCGCGGGAAGACCCGGCTGGGGCGCGTTCACGCGACTGGCACGGTCGGGTAGTGCAGGAAGGCCGTGTCGCGGACCTTGTCGCGGGGAGCGCCGGACGTTGCAGCGCAACCGCCCGGGCCAATCATTCGCAACGCCAGGGCCTAGAGGGACTCCAGTTCCGTCATTCGCTGCGCAGGCACAGATACGAGTTCGCAACCCATTCGTCGATGTCGCGCGGCACGGGCACGATGCAGTGATCCGCGGTCAACGTGCCCGAGGCAACGCGCTCCAGGCACTTGGCCTGCAGGGCAAACCCGAAATCCATCGCCTCGATCGAGTTGCCGAGAGGGCGCGGACCAGCCAGATTGGCCATGTGGCCCATGGCCGCGATCGTCACCGTTCGGCCATCCCTCAATGTCAGCGACGTGAGTGTACCGTCTTCGATGTCGCGGCTCCTGACCACATCCGGAGAGGACATGATTCCCTGGATGTCGATCTCTGTCGGAAAGTGTCCGCCGTTCATGAGGATGGCGCCGTCCTTGACCAGGTCAAGATCATCCGCCGTCAGCACGCCGACTGCGCCGGTTTCGGTCACGATGACATCTGCGGAGGTGATGGCCTGATCGCGCGAAGGTGTCATGAAACCGTCCAGATGCGCCTCAAGTCGACGCACTGGATCGATCTCGATGACCGACACCAGCGAATGCGCGTTGCGGAAACAGGTGGCGACGCCTTCGCCGCACGGCCCGTATCCAAAGACTGTCACGTGCTTGCCGTTCGTGGACCTGTTGGTCAGCCGCATGCAGGATTCAAGCATGCTCTGGCCCACCGCATGACGGTTCTCGCCAAACTGCTTGATCGGACTGTCATTGACCACGAGGATCGGCATGTTCAGC
>JAJDVJ010000189.1 GCA_022826205.1 Silicimonas sp.
ACTTGGCACGCGCCTTGACGCAATTGCATTTAACGCATTCTCGGGACCTCTGGGTTCCGCACTCGCCGGGGGAAAGGGACGGCGCTTTCATCTGGTCGGTCACATCGAGGTCAATCATTGGGGCGGTCGGCAATCCGTGCAGCTCCAGCTGCAAGACGCTGCCACTGCGCACACCTGAAAGCACTCGGCCTGACGGGAAAATCGGACGACAATTCGATGATGCGAAACTGGCAGTTTCGTGTGTCATGAGCGCACGTTGAAGAGTGGAAATCGTGCGGTAATTCTGTCCGAAGAAGCCCCTTGCTCTCTTGACCGACATTGCCTAATTAGCAGCGACGCCGGCCCGTTCGTCTATCGGTTAGGACGCCAGGTTTTCAACCTGGAAAGAGGGGTTCGATTCCCCTACGGGCTACCATCGTTCTGCTCAGATCGAGCATTCGCGTTCATGTGCCGTCCGAACGTCACGAGAATGCACTTTCCGATTCTCCCGTCGCCCGGCAGCCAACATCACGATCGCGGTTCGAGTTGCTTGCAGATCAGCGAACCAGTTGGTCTGACGACACGCAGTTGCTGGCAGTGTTTCGTCCAACCACTGGTAGGGCGCGGGCATCAGCCAAGTCAGCGCCTTGGCAAGCTTTCGAAAACGGCATCGAGTTCGTCGGCCGTGATCAGGGCGTCCAGCCACCGGTCGAGATCCTCATTGCTCGCGTTACGCAGCCGTGTCGCCATGCTCCGCGGAATGGCGCCGAACTTAAGCTTCGCCTGGCGCAGAAAGGTTTCGACCTTGCCTTCCGCACGGCCTTCTTCATGCAAGGTTTCAGCAATGGTCATAACGAGTGCCGTCCGCTGCATGTGAAACAACGAACCGCCTGCAAAATGTAGGCTCCGCGAATCAAGATGACCGACGCCCCGGCAGACTTCCGAAGACGGCTTCAAGATCATCGGCGGTGATCAGGGCGTCCAGCCACCGGTCGAGATCCTCATTGCTCGCGTCACGCAGCCGTGTCGCCATGCTCCGCGGAATGGCGCCGAATTTAAGCTTCGCTTGGCGCAGAAAGGTTTCGACCTTGCCTTCCGCACGGCCTTCTTCATGCAAGGTTTCAGCAATGGTCATAACGAGTGCCTCCCTTTGCGTTCCGTCGCGCGCATCAGTCGACTGCCGCTGCAGCGCCGCATTCAGGTCGTCTTGCGTCACGTTGAGGTGCCGCACCGTGTAGTTCAGGAGATAATGTCCAAACTCGGAATCGACAAGCCCTGCAACCAGCATGTCCGCGGTCTCCTCGGAAAGCGCGACGCCACCTGCCAACGCAAGGGCGGCAATTCCAGCGCGAGTTGCCGGGTCTCGCGACCATTGCGCCGGCGAAATTGCCTTGAGATCGATGAGAATGTAGTTGCCAGAAGGGCAGACGAATAAGTTCCGACCCTCGGGACCAGTTTCGACGATTTCCTCGGTCGAACGCGGGGGCGTCCAATTCCCCTTGCCGTGGTAAATCACGACGGGAATGACAAGAGGCAACCTGCCGCCTGTCAAATTGCCTTCGTCAATCGCGGCCAACCAGATCCGCGCCATATAACGTACAAGCTGCAGAGGCGTTCTGGCATCAACGTATGACTTGTGTTCAAGGACAACGAATGCCCATTTCTCGGCATCCGCTCGAAGCCGGATCCGGAAAATGGCATCGGCCTGCGTGGCCCGCCCTTTTCCGTCAATTGCCGATCCTTCAACCTGCTCCGGCACCCGATCAAGGTCGAGCCAGCCAACGTATTTCGGCTGAAGATGATCCTGTAGAAGCGCCTGCGCGCGCTCTGGATCCGAGACGATCTGCCTGAACAGGGCATCGTGCTTCCTGAAAGGCAATGCCGTGTCCGACTTCCGGCCGCTTCGGACCGTAGCGCCTCCCCCGGACTTACGGTTCGCGCTTGCTTCCGTTGCTCCGGAATCCTCATTCCTTTTTGACATCGACAATCCACCAAGTCCTTTTCCCTGATGGCAAAGCCATCGGATGCGTGACGCGGGCGCCCATATCAGGCCATCGCCTCTCGAAATCCCGCTTCGAAATCAGTCAGGCGGACTTCCGCCTCATCGGCAGAGCCGTGAACAATACATGAACACGCACCTTCCGGTCAAGGACTTTCTTTTAGCCAAGGCGTTACTGGGCTCCACTTAGGCACCGCCTCGCCTGCGGCTGGTGAAAACGCTCATTCTGGTGAACGTACATGCGTACGATGCTGCGAATGGAAGGCCGTGGCCTTGCACGTCGAGACAGGCAACGTCTGAAACGGGCGAACACGCATGTCCTTGGCCGTCATCGCTTTCGCAGCCCGGCAAAACTATCGTCGGGCGGCACTCAATCGCCATGCGGCAATCCGATCCTCGCCAATTTCCTCAGGCGATCAAAGTCGCCCTGGGACTCTCGTCCATCTGGCACGTCAAGTGATGCGCCAACCGCAATGCAAGTCGCCCCCGCAACGATTCGTGCGCCGGGCTCTCCCAGAGATTTCGGGTTTCGTCCGGGTCCGCCTGAATGTCATACAGTTCGCCCCAATCCTCGCCCGCATAGATCGTGTATCGCCACTCCTTGGTCCTGAGCGTGCGCACCCGTGCCGGACGTTCAAATCCAAGCTTGGCGGCACCGTCGTTGAACTCGATCAACAATTCGTCTCGGTGTCGATCCGAGCCATTTGCGCAAGAAAGGAAGCTCTTCCCCTGCACGCCCCGATAGGGTGCCAGTCCGGCCCTGCCGATGATCGTGGGGCCAATATCAACGCTTGAAGCCAGCGAGTTGGACACGCGAGCGCTCCTGTCAGCCGGGTCGGACCAGATCATCGGCGCTTGCGTCACCGCGCGAAACGGCATGGCCCCCTTCAGAAGAAGCCCGAAGTCTCCGAGGTAGTCACCGTGATCGGAGGTGAACAGGATGACCGTGTTCTCGTAGAGGCCGCGCTCCTTGAGCACGCTGACGATCCGGCCGACGTGGTCGTCAATCATCGTGACCATGCCCGCCGTCAGCGCCATTGCCTCGCGGAGTTCCTGGTCTCCGACCCGCATCGCCGTCTGCTTGGTGAATTGCCCGCCGCCCTCACGAAAGTTCCGCTCAAGCCATGCCAGCGGTGGGGGCGGATTCTGATGCGCCTCGTATGGAAGGCGCAACTCGAACTGGTCCGGCGAGTACATGTCCCAGTATTTCCCCGGAGGATTGAACGGATGATGCGGGTCCGGAAACGAGACGAAGGCCAGAAACGGCGCATCCGCGCGTGCCGCGTCGCTCAGGTAGTCGATCGCCCGGTCCGCGACCCATGTCGTCGGATAGAGGTCCTCGGGCACCGGGGTCCGGTACGCCTGCGGACAGGAGTAGTTGTGCGGCAACTCGTTCGAGTCGTCCCAGAGCGCCTGCCAATCCGGTGCCCGGACCCGGAGCCATTGCAGGTAGTGTCCCTGGCAGCGGTCTCCGTGCGCGGACGCAAACTCGACGTGATTGAAGCCGAAATACGGTGCGTCGATCTTGTACTCCTCGCCCTCGTAGAGCTCGGGATCCTCCTGCGAAAACTCTTCTGCAACCGGCTTCCAGGCCTCTTCGACAGGGCGTGGCGGGAGACCTACAGGGTCTGGCAGATGCCGTGCCGGGTCGTGGGTGAAGGGCTGCAGATGGCTCTTGCCAATCAACGCGGTGTCGTAACCGGCAGCAGCTAGAACGTCCGCAAAGGTGTTTGCCGAGGCCGGAAGTGTGCATCCGTTGTAGCGAAGCCCATGCTGCGAAGGCATCCGGCCCGTCATGATCGAGGCGCGGTTCGGCATGCAGATCGGGGCCGCCACATGAAAGTCCGTAAACCGGGTTCCACATGACGCAAGGGAGTCGACATTGGGAGTCTCGACGACAGGATGACCATAGCAGCCAAGCCAGTCGGAACGCTGCTGATCCGTGATCAGGAACAGGAAATTCGGGCGGCCCGTCATGCCGTGCCCGCAGACCTTCCCCGTGCGCCGAATCGATGCCACGCCAGGATCGCGACACCAGCCAGAACGGCCGGGCCATGAACCGCCGGGTTGCCGGACATGACGAGCACGGCGAGCACGACGCGAAGGCCCCAATCCCATGTCGCCAGCGAGGTCCGGTCAAACCGTGCCAGTGCACTGGCAAGCAGGACAAGCGCAAGCAGCAGCCGACCCAGAATCAGTGCCAATGCGCCCCAATCCACCGTGCCGTCATACCCGGGAAGATAGCTTCCGTCGGTCGCGGTCGGATCGAGGAACGCTGCCTCGATCAGCAACAGCTCGGGGTTGAGCGCGAACACGAACGGAATCACGAACATCACGATCCCGATCCTTACCGCCGCAAAGCCGGTCTGCATTGGGTCCTGCTTGGTTATCGACGCCGCGGCAAATGCCGCCAGGGCAACGGGAGGCGTGATCGCTGACGCCACCGCAAAGTAGAACACGAACATGTGCGCCGTGAACACAGCCATGCCCAGACCGGACAAAACCGGCCCCATCAGAAGGGCAACGTTCACGTATGCAGGCACGGCGGGCATGCCCATGCCAAGCAGGACCGCAAGAAGCATCGTGGCGACCAGTGCCATGAGCTGGAAGAGAAGCGATCCTCCGGCACCCAACCCTAGACTCTTCAGCCACCCGAGCACGTCAAGCGCGATGAAGACCGGCAGCCCGGTGAACTTCAGGCAGAAGTCGATGATCGTCACGGCGAGGAACATGAGATAGAGGGTCGAAATCAGGTATCCCGCGTCCGCCAAGGCATCGACCAGCTTGCGTGGCCGCGCCCGCATCTTCGGATCAAGGAACAGAAGGATCATCAGCAACCCAACCGCCCACCAGCCTGCGCTTCCTGCATCGCCAGCCGAGTTCTGAACGATCTTCAGCACCCAGGGCAGCGAATTGACCTGGCATCCGGCCTCCGAGATCACGCGCTCGGCTCCAAAAAGCCAGCCGACCAAGCCGCAGCCCACCTCATCCTTGGTCGTGAGAAGCAGGACGAGAATGACAAGGATCGGCCCGAATATCATGCCGAGATTCAGAAGGTCCTGGCGATCGAGCTCCATCTCGGGCGTAAGCCGACCGAAGGCCTTGATCTCCTGCTTGCGCGCCTGAAAGACTACGGCCAGGAACAGGCACAGGAAATAGGCAAGGGCCGGAATCGCTGCCGCGATGATGACCTGGCTGTACGGCACTCCGGTCAAGGCGGCCAGCACGAAGGCTGCGACACCCATCACCGGCGGCATGATCGAGCCTCCTGAGGAGGCCGCTGCCTCCATGGCGCCGGCAAA
>JAJDVJ010000050.1 GCA_022826205.1 Silicimonas sp.
TCGAGCCGGCAATGCGTGGCCGCGCTGACGGATGCCGTGCTGGTCACCGTCCTGATGCGTCTGGCTTCGGCCGAAGCTCGTGCTTCGTGTGTCATGTGGTCGCTTCCGTGAAGGGTGTCTGGGGACTGGGCGTTGTCCGCGTTCTCCCGCACAATGCACAGGCGGAACAAAACTGCAACATCTTTCTGGCCGATGTTTTGCAACGTATATAAACCCCCATGCTTTCCATTGCAGTGCGAATTGGGCGGCATCAAGGGCAAGAGTGCCTCGACCCGCATTCTGTCGCGGAACGAATGGTCGGCATTCGAACGATGTGGAGAGCCCCACGATACCTGCAGCGATCACAGTCGGATCGGTGCCAGGTACTTGCGTGAGGACACAGACGCATTGCGCAGGGTGCTGATGTTGGCTTGAACCAGCATGTCAAGGTCCTCTGTTCCTTGGCATTAGGACGAATTCCCAGGGACTGTTGAATTCGCCGACCGGCACTTCGATCAGCGTCGGGCCTGCATGTGCCATGCCCTCTCGCAGGCGTGCGCGCAGTTCGTCCGGCGTGGTTGCGCGAAGACCCTGCGCACCGAACGCTTCGGCGTACTTTACGAAATCGGGATTGGCGAGGTCGCTGGCGATGAAGCGACCCTGATAGTGATCTCTTTGGAGGCCTCTCACATTGCCGAAGTGCCCATCTGAGAAGACGATGGTCGTGAGCGGGATTTCGTGAAGTGCGGCGGTGGCCATTTCGTTCAGTGTGAACATGATCCCGCCATCGCCGCAGAAGTTCACTACCGGAACGTCTCGCCGCGCGTCTGCCACGCCGAGCGCGGTGGCATATCCGTAACCAAGCGTCGCCTGGTAACCAGGAGTAACAACCGTCCTTGGCAGGTAGCTAGGGAAACCGAACCGTGAAACGTATCCCATCTGCGTGACCTCATCGACGAGAATGCCGTTTCGCGGCAACTCGGCTCGAATGGCCTGCAGCCATGCAAGCTGAGCAGCGAGCTTCTCGGAAATCGTTGCGTTTACTCGGGTTTTTTCAGCAAGAACCGTTTCGACCCAATCGTCGCGCTTGTGTTCCTTGCCTTCCAGCACTGACAGCAGGGCAGGCAGTGCATCACCAAGGTCGGCGCAGAGACCGACCGTTGGATTTCTGATCCTCCCGATCTCTTCGGGGTCAATCGTCACATGAATGATCTTCAGGTCGTCGTCCGCACCCCATGCCATGACCTGCGATTGCAGGCGTGACCCAAGCCCGATCACCAGATCGACCTTAGGCCACAGTGCATGCGCGACAGGCATAGTGATGTGCAATGGTGCGTCCGCGGACATCACGCCCTGCCCATTTCGAAAGGCGACCACGGGTGCGGAGAGGGCTTCTGATATTCGCCGCACGTTTTGGCTGACATCCAGCGCGCCGCTGCCAACCACGATCAAGGGCGACTTGGCTGTAAGCATCAGCCTTGCGGCCTCGGAGATCGCGTCTTCATCGATGGCGGGGCTGGTGTCGGAGGTCACGATCAATTCGCCGGCAAAGCCTGTTTCCGACTTCCAGAAATTCACCGGGATTTCCAAGCCGACCGGTCGCGGCGGCCCCGACGTCAAGGCTCGCCATGTGCTGCGAAGGGTGTCAGCGGCGTCCTCCGCGCGACCAAGCGTCGAGGCTTTCTTCGTCAACCGCTCCAATATGCCCAGCCCGTCCGGGATTTCATGCAGCACGCCGAATCCCTTGCCGATCGTTTCTTTTGGAATCTGACCAATCAAGGCAAGAACCCGCGAATGGATCGCATACGCGGTCGAAAGGGCGCCGGTCGAGTTCAAGAACCCGGCGCCAGGAACAACGCAATACGCCTGGGGACGGCCAGTCGCCACTTGCGCTCCCATGGCCATATATGCCGCGCCTTGTTCGTGTCGGGTGTGAATGATCCGCAGTTTGTCTCTTGTGTCAAAGCAGGCGTCCAAGAACGGATCGAGTTGAACCCCGGGCAGGCAATAGAGCGTGTCGACACCGTTCGAAATCAGCGTACCGACGGTCAATTCAGCGACTGTTTGCGTCACGTTGCTCCTCCTAAACTGCAATCTCTACTCGGCGACATGAAATTCTTCCGTTGCCTCCTCCTCGGCAGACATCTCCAGAAGAATGACCAGTGCCTCTTTGACCGCGTTGTATCGCGTCTTTCCGAGCCTAGACTGAATGCGCGCATCGAGATCGAGCGCCTTCGCCCAAACCCGATCAACGACCTCATGGCCGACCCGTGTAACGCAAAGGCGCTTGCGCCGTCCGTCGTTCTCATCGTCAGAACGGCGAATGAGGCCCTTCTTTTCGAGTTCCAATGCAGCTCGACTTGTGTGAGTGGCGTCTAGGCTGGCAAGTCTCGCAAGCTCTCGAAGATGACAGTCACCAAATCGCGCGAGATTCAACAGAGCGCGCCACTCTTGAACGCTCAGCCCTTCCTCTTGAAGAACATCGGCCCGAAACATCGCGCGCAATCGCCGAACGACGCGATCCATGTTGATATTGATGAACGCGCCGAAGTCTATGTCATTTCTAGGCTTTCCCAGCATTTTGCATGCAATCCCGAAGATTGGGGCTTGATCAAAGGTACGTCGGATCGAATCGGCTTGGCAAGGAAATTTGTAGCGAGCGCCACAAAAAATTGTAGCATAAGCTACATTTTTCTTGACCGGCAAGTGATTCTGACTCACACTTGGGTGACTGCAGCAATGCGATCCGAACAATAGGAGGAATCATTTCGATCCAAGTGGCAGCCGTCGCATTTTCGGCCTTTGTGCAAATTCGGTCATTCGATTCAACTCCGATCACAAGGATTGCTCGGGCGATTTCAATCTGCTGTCAAATGGACTGATCCAGTTACGCGGCGCCACGCTTGCAGATGAATTGATCGGGCCCATCGGACTGTCAGGCTCGCTTTACCGACACATTGGTCTCAGCGATCGACTTTCGCCGCAAGGGTCCTCGGAAGTGCCGGCCTCACTCAACATTGGGAATGCAAGGTCTCTCACCCTTGCCAACCGCCCGTATCGGAACCGATCACTGCGACGAGCCATTCTTCTGATTACACTATGGCGCACGAAATTTTTGGCTTCACCGAGCCAGCCCGTGCCCGGGCTTTGGCCGACAAGGAATGACGAATGACGCATTATGCTGGCGAAGGCCAGGGAAACCATGCCGCCGTGCTGCGGACCTTGGAGAGACCCACGATCTCCGGAGCGTGCGCGACCATGCGACGGTCTGCGCGATGTTGACTGAACGCCTTGCTCACCACGTGGCACCGCAGATGGGCAAAGGCCCACGCGACGGTATTGCGGCCTGACGGAAAGGACCCACAGCAGATGCAGATCGACTATTCAGGAGTCACGGTTCACGATCCGGGAAGATCAACCCTCGGTTACGTGCTTTTTGCACCGGTCCAATCCAGTCAGGCATTGTTGGTCGATTACGAAGGCAATGTGTGTCATCGCTGGGCTGTCCACGGCAAGTGCACCAATTGGTGCTATTTGCTGCCGAACGGCAATCTGTTCATGAACGACGCCGGGTCAACGCCTGCGCCTATCCCGTTCGGTGCTGGAGTGATGCGGGAATATTCGCCCGACGGCAGTGTCGTCTGGGAACATGAAGACACGATGCAGCATCACGATGCACGCCGATTGGAGGACGGGCGGACCGTCTATCTTGCCTGGGAGAGGATGGACGATATCCAGTCCGCTGCAATAGTGGGCGGTGTGCCCGGCAGCGAGGCGGATGGCGCGATTTATGGTGAAGTCATTCGCGAGATTGACGAGAGCGGCGCGGTGATTTGGGAGTGGCGGTTGGCCGATCACTCAGAATGGCCATTCCATCGAAATGCCGTCCGACGAAATTACGGCCACGCAAATACCATCCAACCACTGGAAAACGGTGACTATCTTCTGAGTTTCAAAGTCCTGAATCTCTTGGCCATAGTGTCGCGCGAAAGCGGAGACATCGTGTGGCAGTTCCAGGATGATGCACTCGGCGGGCAACATGACGTCCAGATGACGGATGGCGGCACGATCCTGGTTTTCGCGAACGGAACCTATTCGCCCGACTTGGCCCACAGCCAGGTTTGGGAGATCGACAAGGACAGCAAGAAGGTCGTCTGGCGTTTCACCGAAAAGAAGAACCCGATGAACTTCTTCTCCACACACCTCTCAGGCGTACAGCGGTTGTCTTCGGGCAACACCCTGATCTGCGAGGGCGCAAAAGGGGCAATCTTCGAGGTCACGCCGGACCGCGACGTCGTCTGGCACTATGTCAACCCGAATTGGCAATCCCATCCGAAATTCACAAGCATCAACTGGGTCTTCCGCGCGCGCCACTATGCGCCGGACAGCCACGAAATCGCAAACCTACTCTGAAGCGAAGACCATTCATGCCTAGCAGTATCCATTTCTACCAAGACCAGGTTCTTGACGACGGACAGGGAACGCTCAACGCGGCGCGACGAATTTTCCACTGCCGGTTCGGAGAGGTGGTGATCAACGGGAAGGTCTTGAGTGCCGGCAATGCGATCTTCGTCGCAGAGGACGCCAAAATCACGGGAAAATGCGACTGGTCTCAACTTTGGCGTTGGGAGGTTGATTTGCCCAATGCCGAGCAATCCTTGATTCGCGGAGATGGCGTCCTGACACTGCATCGAATGAGTCGTGTCATTGGAATGCTGGACATGGCCCCGGGAACGGAATGGCTGTTCCGCCTTGACCAGATCACCGCGCCGCCCGGCCGGGTGACCGATCCGCACAAGCACCCGGGCCCGGGCATCCGGTGCATGGTCGAGGGCACCTTCAACATCCACCAGGATGTCGAAAGCTTCCGCACGATAAATCCCGGAGAGCCTTGGTGGGAATGTGGGGAGCAGCCTGTGATCGCCTGGGGCTCAAGGTCCATGCATGCGCGTTTCTTGCGCGGCATGGTCATGCCAGCCGACAACGCAGGCCAAACGGACACGATCAAGAACAAGGCCGGAGAGCCAAACAGGAAGCGCGGCCAACACCGGCTGTTGGTCGATCAGATCATCACGGCTCCGGAGAGTGTCTGATGAAGTTCGCCTCGCTCAGGAAGGGCCGGGACGGCCAGCTAATCGTGGTTTCAAATGACCTGTCGAAGGCCGCGTCCATTTTGCTGACTACCTGATGCTTGGCGGTGCCTACCAGGACAATCGAATCGTGCCTTTCGAGGGCGTCGAAGCCGCCCGTTTCGACATAGGTGCGCGCAACGCGCTCTTCGATCTTGTTGAGGCCTATATCGGCCAGATGCCCGACGGACCGCGCCATGCAAAGATGTCGCAATTCGAAGAGCATTTGGGCGAGACACATTTCTGCTGGATTGGCGGAAACGGTCCGAGCGATTCCTTCTACTATCGTATACAAAGTCCTGTGGTATTCATTGAGTTCGATCACCATCCGGGACTGTTCCTCACAAATCACGAGGCACGGAAGTTTCACGTTCACACTGTTGTTCGCACTCCCAATGGCAACGACTACGGGGTCGATCTTCTTCGACAGCACTACCGCGACCGGCATTTGCAAGGACGCCAACGTCATGGAAACTGACCGATTCGGTGAGTTGGTTGGATGTTGGCAGGTGACCCAACGCGGCCATCCACTTGAAGAAGCAAGAAATTTTGATCGACTGCCGTGATCATGTATCCCGGGGTGGCTGCAAGTTTCGACGCCCGCACGGGCATTGACCGACACAGCTGCAACTCTCGGGCTGCCAGCGAGGCCGGGACGGAAGGATACGACCGCAAGTGCCATCCCGCCCCGGCACGAAGGCCGGACGGTCTTGGTGCTGCCCCTAGCCGTTACGAGTTGTGCGGCTGCTTTGTCAGGGCTCTGTTACCTTGACGGCATCGCCACTTGCCGTTCCGATGAACCTGCGGTCGAAGGTCAGCATCGCTTCGCAGTTCGCGGCGGCGCCGAGGTGCAACGCATCGGCGAAGTCCATGCCCTTCTTCACGCGGGCCAGCGCCCCGGCCAAGAGGGCAGGGTTTTCGACCATGACGCCTGGCAGTCCGGCAAAGGCGCGCAAGGCGTCTGCAACTTCCCCTGGCGCGAGGCCATAGACGCTGCGCAGCACCCATTCGGTTTCGAGCAGGACGGTCGTGCTTACGAATAAGTTGCCACCGTTGACAACCGATCTCGCTCTGGCGGACTGTCCAGGATCATCACCGGTCAGGTACCGCACGATGACGTTCGTATCAACTGCCCTCATGGCGCCGCCGGGCTTCCGCCATGATTCCCGCTTCCATTTCGGCGAGGGTCCGGGGTGCACCGGCGCGGGCCAGGCAGCCGAAGACGTCCGACGGGCGAGTTGCCGCGAATGCGGGCACCGGCTTGAGCAACACGCCTTCGTCCGTTTCTTCCACGGCGAGTCGCGTTCCCGCATCCCAGCGCCGGGATTGGCGGATGATCTTGGGCAGGACGACCTGACCCTTGGCGGAGACGGTGGTCGTGAGTATTCCGGGTTCGGACATCGCGGCCCCTGACAAGCAACCTTCAAGTAAGACGAAAGTAAGATATTCCTTTTGGTCGGCTTGATCAAGGCGGAACTCAAGCACGCCCTCACCGTCGAATTTCAGAACCCCGAGACCCTGACGTCAGTCGCATCCGTCTTATGGCAGGTGACCCATTTGACAATGTCAGAGTAGACAGTGCCGCAGAATGCAGTTGCCTGACGAAGCAGGCAAGCAGCGGATTGCGTAATTGGCCAAGTTCATGAAAACAGACAGAGCTGTCAATGCTGGTCGGAGCTGATGTGCCTGCAGGCGGAGCTCTCAGCGTCGTTTGCGACACAGCACTGCACCATCGGCACATCGCAAAGATGAAGGGAAGGATATCGAAAGCCGGAAGAGGGCGGGATTGTAACCTCCAAGCACTTATAGCGACGGCGGGAATCGCGGGTTTGTCGGATTCGGAGAAACTTGCTTCAACGGGAACATCATCCAAAGGGTCAGCAAACAGCAAGTCGGGCGCTCACATCAGTGAATTGGATTGCACGTTGATCACCGAGCTTTAGCAGTGACAATGACTACCCAGAATTCACAACATCATTGTAGTAGCGATGCGTATAGGCCATTGACATTTCCAGTCCCGCATTCACGCGCGAGGCATTGGACCAATCCTGCGGCCGTCTCGACTCAGAAGATTCTTCTTCGCCGAGAGGCATAAGAGAATTGATGGGAGTCGCTTGCATTTTTGAGCGGTCACGATTTGGTGTCATTGGCCGCGCAATGTGTCGCGAACCGTCCTGCCCGGATCGACGGTTTCGCGTGTCTCCTCCGCAAACGGTGACGACGCGAGCCGTTGCATGACGCGCTCGGCCGCCCTGTGAAACCCCGTTGGCAGACCCAACTCGGCCAGAGCAGACGCGATCTCGTGCATTTCAGGCGTCCAGCGTTTGGCATCTGCCGGCATGCGGGGAATTACCTTCTCAGCCCGTGCGAGAAGGGCTGGCTGAGACCTTGCCAGTTCCTCGACGTACACCTTGAACAAGCCTGCACACTCTGCCGCCATGAGCTGGTTGACCAAGAGTGAGTTCAGGCCCTTGGTCAGCCCGGCATAGAGCATCTTGAACATCGAGGCTTGCCCGGCTTGACCATGCAGAACAACATGATCGAAGGCTTGCCCGTCGAGAGAGGCGACCGCGTCGGTGTTGCGCCCGGCAAGATATAGCCGCGGGCGCGTTGCACCGGTCGGCGGGCCGCCCACAATGCCACCGTCCAGGAACGGCAGGTCCGCGTTTTCGCACGCAAGCATCATGCGCTGCACTTTTTGAGGCGCAACCGCGTTGGCATCCACAAACACCGGCTTTTTTGAAATTCCTGCGCTTGCGTCAGCCAGAGTCTTGGCAAGAGGTAGCGCTTGGTCGGGCGGCACTATGGAAAACAGGATGTCGACTTCAGCCATGAGTTGGTTCAGGCTGTCGGCCGCCTCGATCCCGCGCTCATTTGCGCGCTGAACAGACACGTCGGAACGTCCGTCTAGGTCGGTCAGAACACGATGACCAAAGGTCTTTAGGGCGTTTCCCACGGCTGCGCCCATCGTTCCCATGCCAAGGATGCCAATTGCAGCCAAATTCTAGCCCTCCGTAGGGATCGCGGTCGCGACCATTTGGATGATACGGCCTTCGTGAAGTTTGGACCGGATCGTGTGGCGAGTCGGACGACTTTGCAGATCGGGAAACATCTCTAGCCAGTGCGGATTGATCTGCAGCCAGGCACCGAATTTCCTGAGAAACATCTTGACCCGCACAACATTCTGGGGATCGGCGTTCGCGGCGTCGAGGATCTTTCTGAAGTGCGCATGGCAGGGCGACACCTGCAGCTCGTTCGAGACTGGGTATGCTCCCGCATTGCGATTGCGGCTCAGAATTGCCGTGGTGTCCAGCAAGTCGTGAATGTTGGCCGCACTCGGCGTCGGATCTCTGTGATGCGGACATCTGTTGACAACCAGGGACCGGACCAAGCGCCCGACCTTGTTGAGGTGCTCGTCCAGCCGAAGCTCCAGCGCCATAACCGCATCTTCACACGCCCTCTGCGGGACAGAAGTACAGCTCATCGAATTTCCCTCAATTTCCGTGCTCGTAGGCAACGGCCGCGGCGAACGCGGCATTGCCAATGCTCTTGAGACCCCACGACTCCGTCGGCGCATCAGGGAAACGGAACACACCGGTCTTCACGCCGCGGACCATGGCGAGCGGAATCTCGAATTCTGCTGTATCGATGGACAGCCCAGCACCGACAGCCTTGACCAGTGCCTCCTTCAGCGTCCAGATGCGGTAGAATCGCTCGACCTTGCCATGTTCGCTAACGTTCTCGAATTCAGCCTGCTCGTCCGGAGCAAATAGCAGCCGGATACAGACATCCAGATTGCGGTTGGGCGAGCGTTCCTCCACGTCCACCCCGACTCGACCTTTCGGCGCCAATGCGATCAGGCCGTGCCGACCGCTGTGGCTGACATTGAAGGCGATTGGCACCGCAACGCCATTTACCCGAGCGAACGGTTTGCCGAAATTCGACGTCCCAAACGACAGATCGTCGTTGCCGCAACTGAGTTCGCGGCAAAGCAATGAACGAAGCGCTGCCCGGCACAGGGTGAATTCGCGGCTCGGCCGGGGATGCACGAACCGGCGCCGGCGCGTCCGCTCCGCGTCGTCGAGCCATTCCATTGCCTCCGCTTCGCGTAACTTGTGCTTTGCCAGATCAATGTGAAAGACCGTCGCGGCATCAAACGCATGGAACCGACGCCACAGGACTGAATCATCCATAGCCGCCACCGCTTGATCCCGGTTCGCAACTGGCGCCAATGGCTGTTGAAGCGACACATTGCGGAGAGTGCGACCCGCACATTGCCAAAATGAACTGCGGAAGCGCCACGGAACCGGTTCCTCTGCGTCTCTCGAATTTCCTTGCGCCCACACCGTGAACGACACGTCGACGCTGCAGCATACCTCAGCTTCGGGCCTCCGGAAAGCTGACTGAGGCACGTATATTCTGGAGCTGCGTGAGGTATTCGTAGCCGGTCGAGAATTCGAAATCCTTATCGACCTTCTTCGGCAATGCAACTCTGCGTCCATTTAACGGTGCTGAAATTGCAGCGTTCTGGCCCAGTTGTCCGCGAGAAGGCGCGATGATCTGTATCTCTGTTGATTGCCCCACCTCAAGCCTGCAGCAGGAGGCGGTGAGCAGCAATGTTTTCGGATTGGTCCATTGGGCCGAATTTGGCACTTCCGCCGCCGATTTCATCCACGCGCATAAACAGCGCAGGTTTGGCGGGTATATTGAAGGGCCACTGCTACCGTCACAAACGCAAGTTGGCACATCATGGCAGGGGACGTCCCGTCCGCTCAAGACCCAAACGGCCACATTTTTCATCCATAGTGACTCAGTCCATTGTTGCAGCGCACCTGGATGATCGTCGGAGTCGGGAATTGCGCCATTCACAACTTGCAACGCATGCCACTCATTGTCGTGCCGTGTGGCACAGCGCTTCATCCGTTCCGCAGCATTCTTCCAAAGTGAAAGGGCCGGAGATGTCCCCGGCCTTTCAAAGTGCCACACTTGTATAGGTGATCCTATTCGCGCTTTCTTTCGCCGATGGCGTCGCGGACCTGGATCGCCCAATGCAGCCGCTCGAGTCCCTGCCAGACCTTTTTCGTTCCCGGGAGCGGCTGCCGCGCGGAG
>JAJDVJ010000105.1 GCA_022826205.1 Silicimonas sp.
GACTGGCCGGTTTCGCCACAGATCAAGGGAGCGCTGAAGTCCCTTCCCGGTGTGCTGGCCGTCGAGGACTTGGCAATATAGGTCATTGGATCTTTCCAAGTGAAATCCCGTAGATGCAGTTCAAAGCTTCAGCAGGCTAGCGATTTCGGACATCGGAGCAGCAGCATGAGCGGTTCGCGATCCGAATACGGACGAAAGCCGTACCCCTCGTAAAGGGTTCTGGCCCGCTCATCGACGGCCTGCACGACGATGGCGCGGGCGCCAACTACGCTGGCCGCAGACAGCGAACGTCTCGCCGCGTCGACCATGAGGTCCGATCCGAGACGACGGCTCTGGCAGGCTTCGTCCACCGCAAGCTGTCCCAGAAGGATGACCGGAACCGGGTCAGGCATGATCCGATCGACCCGAGATGACACACGGCGTTGCTCTACGGCGCTGGCGGCTCTAGCGGTCCCATTTGGGCCGTCGCGCGTAACGTGCCTTCACTGCGGGGGCCGGCTCCACCGGAGAGTCAAGCGCCGTGAAATAATCATCCCAAGCCTCGTCGTCGAGTGCGATGATAGGGCGCTCGTTCAGGCCCTCTATCGCCACCGTCTTGCTTGACCGAAGCACGAATTCGGTCCGGCTGGCATTTCGGATTGATGCTGCGCGGTCGATGAAGGCAAGACGCTCACTGGACGTTCGGACGTTCACTTGAGGCATGTCGCTCTCCTTCTGCCGGATCGCTTGGGGGGTGCAAGCTGCCCTGCAGTGCACGGAGGTGAACTTCGTTGCGGGCTTGTCCGTACGGGCGAACCTGCCATGTGTCAGCGGTCTCCGGTTGACAGTGCGAGTCCCTTTGCGACGCGCCCTTCGGATCGATGGACATACGTGGCCGCTATTCTTCGCTGTGAGTCAGGGCAGGCACATCCGCTGCCCCGGCAGACCCGCGTCCGGACAGGGACGGGTTCTCCATGAAGAACCGATGGCAACTGAACGCCGTCTCGTTCTCGGGCACTTCCGCGCGGGAGTAGCTGCCATCGGGACCGAGAATCCAGCTTTGTGCGACGTCCGCCAGATTTGCGGCCATGATCTGCCTCACGATCTGCGCCTTGACCGTCGGGTTGGTGCATTCGACTAGCGTTTCGACCCGCCGGTTCAGGTTCCGCCCCATCCAGTCGGCGGAAGAGATGTAGACTCTCGCCTTCTTGTGCGGCAGGCCATGGCCAGCGCCAAAGCAGACGATCCGGCTGTGCTCGAGGAACCGACCGACCACGGACTTCACGCGAATGTTTTCGGACAGCCCTCTGATTCCAGGCCTAAGGCCGCAGTTGCCCCTGACGACCAGGTCGATTTCGACGCCGGCCTGGCTGGCACGGTAGAGCGCGTCGATCACGTCAGGTTCGATTAGGGAATTCATCTTGGCCCAGATCATTGCCGGCCGGCCGGCACGAGCGTGTCCGGCCTCAACGGCAATCCGCTCCAAAAGCGTGTCCTTCAGGCTGATTGGCGAGATTCGCAGGTTCTCCATGCCTTCGGGCTGAGCGTAGCCGGACAGGTAGTTGAACACTTTCGTTGCATCACGACCCAGCGCGGCATCGCAGGTGAAGAGCGAGAGATCCGTGTAGATCTTTGCGGTGTCAGGGTGGTAGTTGCCGGTACCGAAATGCGTATAGGTCACCAGTTCTCCGCCTTCGCGGCGCACCACCGTCGAAATCTTGGCATGCGTCTTGTAGTGCAGGAATCCATAGACCACGTGGGCCCCGGACCGCTCCAGCCGTCGCGACTGCCGGATGTTGGCCGCCTCGTCGAACCGCGCCTTCAGCTCGACCAATGCCGTGACCGACTTTCCATCTTCCGCCGCTTCGCAGAGCGCGTCAACGATGGGAGAGTTGCGAGACGTCCTGTAAAGCGTCTGCTTAATCGCGACTACATCGGGATCCCGTGCGGCCTGTGCCAGGAAACGAACGACCATGTCGAAGGTCTCGTATGGATGGTGCAGCAGCATGTCCTTTTGGCGGACGGCTGCGAACATGTCGCCATCATGGTCCTGCACCCGCTCAGGCACTCGAGGCAGGAATGCTGGCCAGAGAAGATCGTAGCGCTCGTCGAGAACGAGTTCGTTCAGATCGCCCAGACCCAGCAGCCCGGGCAGTTCAAGAACTTCGGCCTCGGAGACTCGAAGTTCTTCCATGATGACCCGACGGAGTCCTTGCGGCGCACCTTCCGACATGGTCAGCCGGACCACCTCGCCACGCCGACGGCGCTTCAGCGCAACTTCGAATTCGCGGACCAGGTCTTCCGCCTCTTCCTCGAGTTCCAGGTCGCTGTCGCGAAGCACGCGGAAGGTACAATGCCCGACCATCTCGTAGCCCGGAAACAGCCTGTCGAGATGAAGGAGCAGCAGTTCTTCCAAGGGAACGAATCGATGCATGCCGTCCGATGCGGGGAGCGCCACGAAGCGTTGCACCTGGGCAGGCACAGGCAGGAGCGCACGCAGCGCCCGCTTGTCCGTCCGGCGGCGCAATTCCAGCGCAAGCGAGTATCCCTCGTTCGCAATGAACGGGAACGGGTGCGCCGGATCGATGGCCAGTGGCGACAGGATTGGGAAGACCTGGTTGAGGAAGAATTGTTCGAGGTGCGTCTTGTCTTCCTTGGACAGTTCCTCGCGCGTCAGAAGGCAAATTCTGTACCTTGCCATTTCCGTCCGCAGAGATTTCCAGACCTCCTGTTGCTCGTTTTCCAGCCGACGCGTGTCTGCGTCGATCAGGACGAGCTGTTCCGCGGGCGAAAGGCCGTCAGCCGCCGGTGTCGTGTTCCCGGTATGCGCAAGCTCGCGCAGCCCTGCCACGCGCACGGTGTAGAATTCGTCCAGATTCGTGGCCGAGATCGACAGGAACCTCAGGCGTTCGAGGAGCGGAACGCGCGGATTCCTGGCTTCCTCGAGCACGCGCCGGTTGAAGGCGAGCCACGAAAGCTCCCGATTGATGAAACGGTCAGGGCCGGAGAAGTCCTTGCCCCTCAACTCCCTTGGCTGGGGCATGGGGGCTGACAGAAAGTTGGTGAACGCGTTCATGGCACCTGTCTTGAACGTCGATGTTTCAGAGGGATGACGATTATGGACCCTTGTCCCGGTGCTTGTCCAGAACCTCTGCGGCGAGGTCGCGCGTGACCTTGCGACGTTCTGCAAGCGCGCGGGCGTCAATTTCGGCCACGATGCGCTGCGCTTCTGCAAATGAACGGTCCATGTGCCTGGTCAGCCAATTGATTGCCGATGGCGTCACGGCGTTCTGGCGATCTGCAAAGAGCTTCATCAACACGGCCGATAGCAGTGCTTCGTCTGGCGCATCGATGCGCACGATATCCGTCGCCTCCATGCGGCTCCTCAAGTCTGGAAGCCCGACTTTCCAGTAGCGAGGTGCGCGGCGTGCAGTGAGCAGCAGGCAATGACCCGACGCAGCAACCTGGTTATGCAGATGGAGCAGCGCGCTTTCGGCGCCGCTCTTGACGCTGTCTGCGTCGTCGAGAGCTACGGATTCCTCGATACTGCCTATGTCCAGCCTTTCCAGGTCCGGCGGTTGTATCAGGCGCGCACGCTCCTGCTCCGCCCAGACATGGGCCAGATGGGTCTTGCCGGCGCCTTCCGGGCCTACCAGGACCATCTTGCGGTTGGGCCAGGTCGTGGGCTCTTCCAGCCGTGCCAGCGCGAGCTGATTGGCATACGAGACAAAGAAGTCTCCTCGATCAAGCGAATTCCGAACCGGCAGATCCAGGATCAGTTGCTGCGCCATTTCTCAGGTGTCGTCCTTGCCGGCAACCCCCTTGTAGAGGCGGCTCTCCCTGTATTGCTCGATGCCAAACCGAGAAATCACGCCAATGGCGGCGGCGACGGGAACGGCGACAAGAAGTCCGACAAATCCGAACAGTGCACCGAAGGCCGACAGCGAGAAGATCAGCCAGACGGGATGCAGTCCAACCGAGGAACCGACAAGGCGCGGCGTCAGGATGTTGCCCTCGACGAACTGGCCGGACTGGAAGATTGCGTAGACCAGCAGGATCCAGAGCCAGTCTCCCCAGAACTGGAAGAGGGCGAGACCAAGAGCCAATGCGCCGCCCACCAAGGCTCCGACGTAGGGAATGAATGTCAGGGCTCCGGCAACCGCGCCCACCACCAGCCCGAAATTCAGCCCGACCAGCATCAGGGCAGCGGCATAGTAGATGCCCAGGATCAGGCAGACGGTGCCCTGGCCGCGCACGAAGCCGGCCATGGTCTTGTCGATGTCGCTGGCAATGCGTCGAATTGTCGGCGCGTGGTCGAGGGGCAGGAGCGAGTCGATCTTGGTGACGATTCTGTCCCAGTCGTAGAGCAGGTAGAATGCGACCACGGGAACCACAACGATAAGTACCACGAGGTTCACGATGCCCGAGAACGAGGCAATGACCGTGTTCAGGAGTTCGCCGCCCTTGGCTTGGACCGTCTCTCCGAGTGTGGCAAGGGAGCGCCGAATCGTCGAGTTCGCATCCCCGAGTTCCGGTATTCTCTCTAGCAGGAACGCTTGCAGATTCGATGCGATCACGGGTGCCGCTGCCACGAGGCCGGCAGCCTGATTCAGGAGCGTGGGCAAAATCAGGAGTATGGTGACGCAGAAAGCGAAGATGGCCAGGAACGTGATGATGCCTGTGGCAATCGCCCGAGAGCATCCCAGCCGTTCCAGCCGATCCGCGAACGGATCAAGGCAGTAGGCGATGGCCGCACCGATGACGAACGGCAGGATGACGTCGCCGAGAAACCACATGACGGCGAGAAAGACCGCCATGGCGATGCCCCAGACCGTTAGCTGCGTTCTTGCCGCAAGTGCCAATCAATCGCTCCCTTCGCGCCCTTGTTTGGCAGTCCGGCCGAGTCGGCGCAAGGTGATGGGTGTCCTTCTCCCTATGCCGCATCTCTTGTGCCTGGCGGATTCCGCGCTTCCAGGCAGGCATCCATGGGTTCGTCGACGGAAGAGGCCGCTTCTACGGACGCATAGAGGATTGCCTTGCTGCTTAGGTCTCGCGTGTTCACGCATAGGCGGTAGCAATCTCTCAAGGGCTCCTTGTCCAGCAAGATCGCATGACGTAATTCGAGGCATAAATTTTTTGAGGATCATGCCCCATGCGCCTTTCCCGTTACTTCCTTCCCGTTCTCAAGGAAACGCCCGCCGAGGCGCAGATCGTTTCGCACCGCTACATGCTTCGCGCGGGCATGATCAAGCAGGCGTCGGCCGGCATCTACTCTTGGCTTCCCCTCGGCTTCAAGGTGTTGAGAAAGATCGAGGACATCATCCACGAGGAACAGCAGCGTGCCGGCCACATTCCGATGCTGATGCCCACGCTTCAGTCGGCGGATCTCTGGCGCGAAAGCGGACGCTATGACGATTACGGCGATGAGATGCTTCGCATCCGGGACCGCCACGATCGCGACATCCTCTACACGCCCACGGCAGAGGAACTCATCACCGACATCTTCCGCGCGCACGTCTCGTCCTACCGAGACCTTCCGCTGACGATGTACCAGATCCAGTGGAAGTTCCGGGACGAGATCCGGCCACGCTTCGGCATTATGCGCGGTCGCGAATTCTACATGAAGGATGGCTACAACTTCGACCTGACGAAGGCGGACGCCATGCATGCCTACAATCGTCACCTCGTCAGCTATCTTCGCACGTACGAACGCATGGGGCTGCAGGCGATTCCGATGCGAGCCGATTCCGGACCCATTGGCGGTGATGACACGCACGAGTTTCTCGTTCTCGCCGAGACCGGAGAGTCAGAAGTGTTCTTTGACAACGCCATCACTGAACTGAAGATCGGCGACCGGGAAATCGACTACGGCGACAAGGCGCAGTGCCAAGCCGTGCTCGAGGAATTCACATCGCGCTATGCCCGTACCGACGAAACCCATGACGAGGCACTCTTCAACGAGATTCCTGAAGAGAGACGCCGTTCCGCACGGGGTATCGAGGTGGGACAGATCTTCTATTTTGGCACCAAGTATTCCGAGCCCATGGGTGCCACTGTCCAGGACGCTGACGGGAACGACGTAGCGGTTCACATGGGATCGCACGGCATCGGCGTCAGCCGTCTTCTTGGCGCGATCATCGAGGCAAGCCACGACGAGAAGGGCATCATCTGGCCCGAAGGCGTGACACCGTTCCACGCAGGCATCGTGAATCTCAGGCAAGGGGACGAAGGAACGGACGCGGCCAGCGAACGGCTGGAAGCGGCGCTGATCGAAACTGGACTGGATCCGCTCTACGACGACACCGAAGAGCGGCCGGGAGCCAAGTTTGCCACAATGGACCTGATCGGGCTTCCGTGGAGGATCACGGTTGGACCTCGCGACCTCGCGCAAGGGGTCGTAGAACTGGCGTCGCGGCGGACCGGGGAAAGCGAAAGGCTGTCCGTGGATGCTGCCGTGGCGCGGGTGGCTCAAATCTACGGCGCTTGAGTCGCCGGCACCGTTGACGCAGTCCGGACATGTGGCGGCACGCGTAGACGGAATCGAATTCTCGGCTTGGGTGCATGCCGACCGAGATCACAGACGCAAGGCAAAGACAGAAAGCCCTGGTTGCGTGAGGGGGCAAGGGAGGACGCCGGAATGACTGGCAAGGCCTTGATTACATGGGGCGGTTGGGAAGGACATGAACCGGACCAGGTTGCAGAAATCTTTCGCGCCATGCTCGCCGAGGCGGGGTTGGCGGTAGCCGTGACCGACAGCCTCGACTGCCTGGACGAGGTGGAATCCCTTGGCTCATACGACTTGATCGTGCCCGTCTGGACCATGTCGGAACTGTCTCGCGAAAGGGCATCCAACGTGTCCGAAGCGGTGGCCCGTGGTGCCGGACTTGCCGGATGTCACGGGGGCATGTGTGACGCCTTCCGCGACAATGTTCTCTGGCAATTCATGACCGGGGCGAACTGGGTCGCGCATCCGGGCGGCGATGGAATTCGCTACCACGTGAAGATTACGGAGCCCGAGCATGAACTGGTCTCCGGAATTGATGATTTCGACGTCGAAAGCGAGCAGTACTACTTGCATGTCGACCCGGCGAATCATGTTCTGGCGACGAGCCGGTTTCCGACGGTCACGTGGTTTCACAGCCCGAACGGGCCGGTTGACATGCCCGTGACATGGATCCGGCGCTGGGGCATGGGGCGGGTCTACTACAACGCGCTTGGGCACAAGGCTGGCGTGATTCGAAGCGGGCCCGCCCACGAGATGCTCAGGAGAGGGCTGCTCTGGGCGGCACGCGGGCGCGAAGCCGCCATTGCCGCAGGCGAGAGCTACGATGCATTTCTCTCAGAAGGAAACCACTTCTGAATGGCGTCCCCTGATTGCAGAACGCGCCAATGACAGGAAGCTGTGCCAACGAACAGTCGCGGAGACTTGAATGAACGCATCCGCGCAGGTGCTATTGTTGTTCCGGACGGAGGAGCCGCCATGCATCAGAGATTGATTGCGCTTGCCGCCGTGGCCGCGTTTGCGGGCTCGGCCCATGCCCAGGTTTCGCAGGGTCCGAAGAACGTGCCCGAATTCGAGCCGGCATTCGAGAACCAGACCCGTGCTCCCGAAATCAGGAAGGCGCAGCGTTTCAATGTCGAGGTCATCGCTGACGGTTTGGCACATCCATGGGGAATCGAGGTGCTTCCCGACGGCGCATACCTTGTCACCGAACGCCCGGGTGGGCTCAAGATCATCAGGCGAGGCAAGGGCGTGCAATCCGTGGCTGGCGCGCCAGAGGTTCGCGCCCGGGGCCAGGGCGGGCTTCTTGACGTTGCGCTCGCAGAGGACTTCGTGAGCTCGCGTCGCATCTACCTTACCTACGCGAAACCGCTTGGCAGCGGCAGGTCCGCCACTGCGGCTGCAAGCGCCGTGCTGCAGGAGAATCCTCCAAGACTGACTGATCTGGAAGACTTTTTCGTCCAGACGCCTCCATCCAGATCCTCCAAGCATTTTGGCTCGCGGATCGTTCCACATGACGGGCAGGTCTTCATCACGACTGGCGAACGCTCCTCGCGCAGGGTGCGCGTTCTGGCCCAGGACTTGGAGGCGACCTACGGAAAGGTCGTGCGCGTCACGCCCCGCGGTGACATTCCCGATGACAACCCGTTTCTGGGGCAGGGCGATGCACTTTGAGAGGTCTGGAGCTACGGGCACCGGAACCCGCAGGGAGCGGCCATCCATCCCCGGACGGGCGAACTCTGGACGCTTGAGCACGGACCGGCAGGCGGTGACGAACTGAACCTGATCAAGCGTGGCGCGAATTACGGATGGCCTCTCGTGAGCTATGGGGAAAACTACATCGGCACGCCCGTCGGAACTGGCAGGCCGCGTGCCGACGGGATCACGGAGCCACGCTACTACTGGGACCCGGTCATCGCGCCGGGTGGCTTCGCCTTCTACGAGGGCGACATGTTCGACTGGGACGGTGACATCGTGGCGGGATCGCTCAATCCGGGTGGCATCGTTCGGCTGAACCTGCGGGGCGTGCGAGTTGCGGGCGAAGCGCGTTATCTCGAAGAACTCGGACGCATCCGCGACGTCGAGGTGGACTTGGATGGCGCGATCCTGCTGCTTGTCGACGCTCGCGACGGCGCGCTTATCCGCGTCACTCCTGCTTCGTAACGTTGGTCAGCGGAAACTTGGGATCCGTGTCGCGAGAGCGTCCGGCGAACTCCTGCGGGACGCGGCAATTGATGCCTGTCATCCGAGAACGGAGAAGCTGGATTCCTGGTTGATCTCGCGCTTTCGGGAATAGAAGCCGACGTCGATGTCACGTTCAATGTAGGGGAGCCTGAACGTCAGCGGGGCGCTGTCGTGATCGTTGCCCGCCTCGCAGTAGTCCACGAGAGCCGCCATCATCTTGCCCGCGATCGGTGCGTTCTTGTACTGGTTGCCGCTCGAGCCGCAAGCCATGTAGTAGCCGCCGAGGCTAGTGGAGTCGTAGATCGGTATCCAATCGGTCGAGGCATCGTAGAGATCCACCACTCCTTTCGCCGTCGATGGAATTCCCAAGGCCGGCACGCGCTGAGCGTAGCGCATGGCCTGTGTTGTCCATTGATCGGTGAAGTTCCGGTCATATTCGGTGTCCGATTCCACCCATACGTGGGGGTCGCATTCCGGATCCTCGCTGCCCACGAGAATGTGGTTGCCGCTTTCAGGCCTGCAGTAGCAGGCGATGTCGCTGTCGGAGACGATGGTGCCATTGTTTTCGAAGTCAAATTCGGCAGGTGCCGGAACATGCACGACTTCCTGCTTGAGCGGTCGGGTCGCGATAGTCATTTCCTCCGTGACGCCTGCCATTGCATTTACCGATGCAGATCCCGGACCGGCGACATTGATGACCACGGGAGAGTGGACTTCCTCGCCGTCATCCAGCCTGACGCCCTTGACCCGGCCACCCTCCCTCAGGATTTCGGTGACCTCAACGCCGAGACGCGTCGCCGCTCCGTGCTGGGCGGCCGCGGCGGCGAGGTTCTGGGCAGACAGTGCCGGGTCGGTCACGTATCCTGCATGTGGCCAGAACACGCCTCCGGCGAGCCTGTCGCCGTTTGTCATGCCAAAGCCGTCCTGGTCGCTGCGTTTCGGAGGCGCGAAGCTGTCGAGCGAGTAGATTGGCAGGCGTTCCTTGATCTCGCCGGGGCTCCATTCCTCGAACGGGCAGTTGAGCAAGGAACTGAATTCCATGTGCCTTTCCAGGAATCCGTTCATCTCTGTCTTCATCACCAGACAGCCGCATTCCACAAATTTTGCCAAATCTTCGGACGCTGGCAGGCCAAGGTGTTCCGCCCAGTCGCGCCAGTAGTGGTAGCCTTCCCAGGCAAAGGCCGTCCCGTCATAGGTCGAATAGTGCATTCTGATGATGGCGCAGGATCCGGCAGTGGAGCCGTGGCCGATTCTGCGGTTCCGGTCGAGTGACAGGACCGATTTTCCCGTCTTGGCGATCTCGAATGCCGTGGCGGCGCCGATCACTCCGGTGCCGATCACGATAACGTCTGGCTGGCCCATGAAATTGTCCTCCCGCTCGATGGATGCATTGGCATTCCCCTCTATGCGCTGTCAATATAATGCGAGTTTCGACCATGAACAGGTCACCCATGAAGCGGTGCAGTGCCTGCATTCCGGTGACTTGTTGTCAGCCAAACCGTTCCTGCCAAGTCGGGAAGACGTCTCCGGTTGCAGGTTGCGCGTGATAGACCGCGCGCGCGATCGCACGTGCAAGGCACGTGGCAGCTACATGCCCGAGATTGAACCGGTCCTGCTCAGCCGCTTCCCGGAGGCCCGTTGCCGCGCCGAATACGAGGTCTCCGTCCAAGGGCGTGTGGGCAGGCACGACCGCGCGTGCAATGCCGTCATGCGCGGCGGTCGCCATGCGCTGAACATCGGCCTTGGCAAGTGCAAGATCCGTCGCGACTACGGCAATCGTTGTGTTCGAGGGGCTGTCGAGCTTGGTCTGCTGTGCGGGCGCCGGGCTTGGTGCCGCGCCGCGGCCGCCGAACTCGTTGTCATGCTCAAATGGCGCCGCCCAGAAGTGTGGCCCATTGCCGACGGTTGCCTGACCGACCGCGTTGACAGCCACCAATGCGCCGACGGTCGCACCCGAGGGCAGAACGGCTGATGCAGAACCCAGGCCTCCTTTGAGCCCGGCCGTCGTCGCGCCGGTGCCAGCTCCGACACTGCCAAGTTTCACTTCCGAGCCGCGTGTGGAGTAGGCGGTGCGCCCGAGGGCTGGATAGGGATTCTCGTCCCATTTCTTCATACCGCCGTTGGCAAGGTCGAAAATGATGGCAGCCGGCACGATCGGCACCCGGTGGCCTGCCGCCTCGAAGCCCCGCCCGTCGGCGCGGAGGCCTGCCACGACGCCGTCGGCGGCGGCAAGGCCGAAGGCCGAGCCGCCCGCGAGCGTCAGTGCATCCACGGCCTGCACGGTCTTGTCGGGCGCGAGGAGGTCAGTCTCCCGGGTGCCGGGCGCGCCTCCCATGACGTGAACGCCGGCAACCATCGAGGCGTCGCCGACGACGACCGTCACTCCGGTCTTCATGAGGTCATCCTGCGCCTGACCTACGGAAAGGCCGGCAACGTCGGTGAGCAGGTTCCGTGGTCCCGGCCGCATTTTCCTCTTCCTTGTCGGTCGTTCCGCAGGTTCCGTCAGGCTGGCACGGACCGCTGACGCTGTGAAGCCCTTGCGCCCACCATGCGCACCGCCATATGTCCGGGAGGAAGGGGAAGCGCCATGGCCTATGTGAGCTGGACGATCCGCATACTTGTCGCGCTCGCCGTAGTCGGTGTCCTGCATTACAACCTGCCGCAGCGCGACATCGTGCGGATCGTGAACACGTATGAGGAACGTCGGGACTTCGATGACTGGACTTCGATGTTCTGGAGCGGTCGGGCCACGACAAGCACGACCAACCCTTCCAAGGACGTCCTGTTCATCCAGACTGTCAAGGCCAACGGCAAGGCCATGGTGTACCGCAATCAGGACACCGGGTTCTGGCCGCCCTATTTCAAGTTCGACACAGCGGACCTGCAGACCGAGGCGGCCGATGCCGTTTCGACCCGGGACGATCCCGAGTGGTATGTGGTTCGGCACTATGGCTGGCGGAACGTCTGGCTCTCGATTTTTCCGAATGCGCTTCGCCTGACACCGGCCGCCAGCCCTGAAATGCAATTGATCCCATGGTTCAACATCGTGTTCCTGGCGCTCCTGACGATCTTGTTGATCACCATCTGGCGGCTTTGGCGAAATTTCCGCAGACGTCGCATCGCCCCGCTGCTTGTCGACATTGGCGATGCCACGAATTCGGTGCGTGGCCGACTTGGACGGCTGTTCAGGCGCGAATGACTATCGAGGACTCTTGCAGCATCAGGAAACCGCCGCAGCGATCTTGACGGTCCTTTCGGCCAGGTAGAACAGGCAGGGTTGACTGAAGGCTTAGAAGGTACCTTGACCCGTTTCACCAAATCATGAACTTTCAACGAATGGTGAAATCCCTCGAAAAAATGCGAGTGGACAGAATAGCGGCGGACGCGATCCTTCTGCTGCTTTCAGGATCGAGACGGGATCTGGTCGACTTCAGAAGGAACCTTGGGAGGAAGACATGGGAAAGTTTGTCATAGCGCCGCACATGCGCCTGCACGAGTGGATTGCAGTTGAGAAGGGGTACTTTGACGAAGTCAGCTTGGACTATACGTTGGAAGATCAGCTGCTTTCTGCGACCGGTGAACGTCACGACCTTGGCGACCGGGTTGGGGCGTATCAGACCTTTGAGCAAGGCCGGACCTGTGACGTAAGCTCGGCCTGCCACTGGACCGTGAACGTGGCAGCTGCATCCGGGCACGGGAAGCTCTATGCGAAGGCTTATTCCGTTTCCCCGTGCGGGATATTTGTTCCTGCTGATTCTTCCATCAAGAGGCCAGAAGATCTGGCCAATGTGCCTATTTCCGTGGGCTATCAATCCGGCAGCCACTACTCGTCGATCCAGGCACTGGAACCCTTCCTCTCACGCGATGAAATCAACCTGTCCTTTGCTGACGGTCTTCTGTTCAAGCGGATGGAGCACATGATCGACGGCAACATTCCCGCCGTCAGCCTGTTCAGCGGCCCCTATTACTTCATGGAGCAACTGGGGTTTCGCAAGGTTTTGGACACGTCGTTCATGATGGCCGCTATGGTCGCCGAGGACGCTGAGTTGGAAGACGTCGAGAAATATTTCAGTGCCTTGCGTATGGCGCAGAAGGACATTGATCTCAGGCAGGAGCTCTACACCCACTACTACAGGAACGAGTTCCCGGAGCGTTTTCGCGATCAGATGGATACGCGGCTGTTCGGACCGGGTGAGCGGATCGTGTTCGAGCCGTATTCGCGTCAAATCTTCGATGAGGCACGCGAATGGATCGCCGAGCGCGACATCTTCGAGGATGGTTTGGGTGAGCTGCCCTATGAACAAGCTGTAGTCGCTCCTGTGACGGCCGCAGCCGAGTGAGCCACATGCAAGCCGATATGGGCGAATTTCTCTGGCACTTGTCCTCTTCAACACGCCATGTCCGGCTTGGGTGGGCAATCCAGCCCGTCCATTGACAGTCGGTTGCGCTCCAGGAGAAGTGGGATTTGCTGAGCTTGCGCAGTGTCCGTTTGGGAGTGCCGGGCGCGGCTTGCGGGAGGCTGGCATCCACACAGGCTTAGCGATGAAACGTTTGGGGTTTATATACGTTACAAAACATCGGCCAGAAAGATGTTGCAGTTTTGTTCCGCCGGTGTAATGTGCGGGAGCGCGCGGACAACGCCCAGTCCCCAGACACCCTTCACGGAAGCGACCACATGACACACGAAGCACGAGCTTCGGCCGAAGCCAGACGCATCAGGACGGTGACCAGCACGGCATCCGTCAGCGCGGCCACGCATTGCCGGCTCGA
>JAJDVJ010000100.1 GCA_022826205.1 Silicimonas sp.
CAGAAACCCTACGGGTGCCCACCGCGGAGATGACCCGGGGGTGTGTGACGGCTGCGCGAATTGGACCTCGACCACAACCGCCACACGGATTGCAACAACAGTTGCGGGGATCAGGTAGAAGAAGACGGTGCCCTTGCGCAAGTCAACTCTCTGAGACCCGTCAGGAGGCTTATATGAAATTCCTTATATCCACGATCGCCGGATCGGCGGTTTTCGCAGCTATGGCAACGGCAGTTATGGCTGAAGATGACACCATCAAGGTTGGTGTTCTGCACTCGCTGTCGGGCACCATGGCGATCTCGGAAACCACGCTGAAAGACACCATGCTGATGCTGATCGACCAGCAGAACGCAAAGGGCGGCCTGCTGGGTAAGCAGCTTGAGGCGGTCGTAGTTGACCCCGCATCCGACTGGCCGTTGTTTGCGGAAAAAGCGCGTGAGCTGCTGACGGTGCATGAAGTCGATGTGATCTTTGGCAACTGGACCTCGGTGAGCCGTAAATCGGTCCTGCCGGTGATCGAAGAGCTGAACGGCCTGCTGTTCTATCCGGTGCAGTATGAGGGCGAGGAAAGTTCGAAAAACGTGTTCTACACCGGTGCGGCGCCGAACCAGCAGGCGATCCCGGCCACGGATTACTTCCTTGAGGAACTGGGCGTTGAGAAATTTGCTCTGCTGGGCACAGACTATGTCTACCCCAGAACCACCAACAACATTCTGGAAAGCTATCTGAAAGGCAAAGGCATTTCCGATGACGATATCTTTGTGAACTATACTCCGTTTGGCCACTCGGACTGGTCCAAGATCGTGGCCGATGTTGTCGCCTTGGGTGCAGATGGTAAGAAAGTCGGTGTGATCTCGACCATCAACGGCGACGCCAACATCGGTTTCTACAAGGAACTGGCGGCGGCTGGTGTATCGGCAGATGACATTCCGGTCGTGGCCTTCTCGGTCGGTGAGGAAGAACTCTCGGGTCTGGATACCACCAACCTTGTGGGCCATTTGGCGGCGTGGAATTACTTCCAGTCGGCTGATACGGACGTCAACGCTGAGTTCGTTGAGACATGGAAAGCCACCATGGGCGAAGACCGCGTGACCAATGACCCGATGGAGGCGCACTATATCGGCTTCAACATGTGGGTGAACGCCGCGACCGAAGCGGGGTCGACTGAGGTCGACGACGTGCGCGCCGCGATGTACGGACAGGAATTCCCAAACCTAACCGGCGGCACTGCGGTCATGCTACCTAACCATCACCTGGCCAAACCGGTTCTGATCGGTGAGATTCAGGAGGACGGGCAGTTCGACATCATTAGTGAAACCGACGTTGTGCCGGGCGACGCCTGGACCGACTTCCTGCCGGAATCGGCAGTGCTGAAATCGGATTGGAAAGATCTGGGTTGCGGTATGTACAATCTCGAAACCGAGACCTGCGTTCAGACCCTGTCGAACTACTAAACGACAAGCAAGGCGGGCGTGATTGCCCGCCTTGCCCTAAAGACACCTCGGGTTTCACCACATGTTACGACTTTTCCTCGCGGGGCTCGCGATCCTGTGCGCCTGCCTGACGGCCAATGCGCAAGAGGCCGGCCTGCAACCTTTGCTGCAAGAGCATCAGGCGACCATCTCCAAAAGCTCTCGCAAAACCATCAAACCGGCAATTGACGCCATCGCGGCCAGTGGCTTGCCGCAGGCGCAGGCGATGCTTGAGACATGGGTCGCCAAAGACATGTGGATGCGCAAGTCAGACGGTCTTTTCTTTGCAGGTGAAAAGGCAGACGGGGCGTATGTCCTGACCGACTTCGACACCGGGGAGGTGGTTGGCAGTTTTGAGAAATCTGACCTGAAACAGTTGAAACCCAATAGCGGCGTTCGCGCGATGATCGCCACGGCGCTGGTGCAATTCCAGCTGACCGATCCAAGTCGGTCAAAGAGGGCCGCAGCCTTGCAATCCATTCAGCGCGATCCCGATGGCACTTTGCTGGAGCCCCTGCGCGCCTCGATTGACGACGAACCCGACGCTGATCTGAAGGCGCAGAAACAGCGGCTGGAACGATTGCTGACCATTGGCTATGAAGCCGATACGGCTGCCCGCGTGGCGGCGATCAAAGAAATGTCCGGTGATCTGAGCGTTGACGTGCGCGCGGCGCTGAATCCTCTGGTCGTGACCAAACGTCAAGCTGCGGTCGAGGTGCCGACGGAGGCCAATGTCACCGTTCTGCTCGAACCTGGCTCGGAGGCGTTGTCCAAGGCCGATGCTTATGACCTGCTGGTCGCCTCTGATCTCGCCGCGCCTCTGATCTCTGCTGATGACATTCGAGCCGCTCTGGCGGCCAATATCGACGGGGATCGCGTCGGAGATATCCCGGTCGCGCAACTGAACATTGACGTCGCCCGCACGCAGGCCTATGCGGCGCTGGCTGAGGCTGGCGTGGCGCCCGCGTTGATCACACAGGCTGATATCGACGCCGCTCTGGGCGCGCATGTGTTCTTTGAAACCTATGCTGAACCATCGCCCGAAGTGACTGCGGTCGCCGAAAAAGCGCTGGAGCAGATCGAATTGAAGGTCGGCGTGAACCAGATGCTGGACCTGACGCTGGACGCGATCTCGTTGGCTTCGATCTATTTTCTCGCTGCCATCGGTCTGGCCATCACTTTCGGCGTGATGGGCGTGATCAACATGGCCCATGGCGAGTTCATCATGATGGGCGCCTACACCGGTTATGTGGTGCAGCAGTTCATCCTCGACCATACGCTTTCGATCATTGTTGCCATCCCGATGGCTTTTGCCGTTACCTTCGCCATGGGCGTCGCGATGGAGCGGCTGGTGATCCGCTGGCTCTATGCCCGTCCGCTGGAGACACTACTTGCGACGTTTGGTATCTCGATTGCCCTGCAACAACTCGCAAAGAACATCTTCGGTACGCAGGCGCGCCCGCTGACCGCACCCGGTTGGCTGGACGGTGCGTGGGTGCTGAATGATGTGGTTTCGATCAGTTACATTCGCATCGCGATTTTCGTGTTGGCGCTGATCTTTTTGGGACTGTTCCTCTACATCATGAAGCGTACACGACTTGGGCTTGAGATGCGGGCGGTGACGCAAAACCCGCGTATGGCCGGGTCGATGGGCATCAATCCGGGGCGAGTGAATATGCTGACCTTCGGGCTGGGCTCGGGCATCGCCGGGATTGCCGGTGTGGCCATCGGTCTTTTCGCCAAAGTCACCTCGGATCTGGGCAACGACTATATCGTGCAAAGCTTCATGACTGTGGTTGTCGGAGGCGTCGGCAATATTTGGGGCGCGCTGGCGGGCGCGGGCATGATCGGCTTCCTCCAAAAAGGGATCGAGTGGATGAACCCGTCCAACACCCTCGCGGCGCAGACCTACATGATTATCTTCATCATCATTTTTATCCAATTCCGGCCACGGGGCATCATCGCCCTCAAAGGCCGCGCGGCGGGAGATTGAGCCATGGACCGCAGTTTTGTTGCCAAGAACCCCTCGGTGCTGGTCTTTCTGGCCATCCTGTCGCTATTCGCCTTGGGAGTGACCGTCCTGTCCGAAGGGTTCGGAATCGGCGTAATCTCAACCAGTTTCGTTAAGACGCTGGGCAAGGCCCTGTGCCTGTGCCTGATCGCTGTGGCGATGGATCTGGTCTGGGGCTTCACAGGCATCCTGTCATTGGGCCACTTCGCCTTCTTCGGGCTGGGCGGCTACATGATCGGCATGTGGCTGATGTATGAGCGGACGCGGCTGATCGTAGTCGACTCGCTGGCGCAGGCCGATATCCCCCCAACCTCAGCCGAAGTGGTGGACGCCATCGGCACGCAGATTTTCGGCGTTGTCGGATCGTCAGAGTTTCCATTTATCTGGGCTTTCTCTCACAGCCTGACCCTGCAACTGATCTTGATCGTGCTGGTTCCCGGCCTGCTGGCCTTGATCTTCGGCTGGCTGGCCTTCCGTAGCCGCGTGACCGGCGTTTACTTGTCGATCCTGACTCAAGCCATGACACTGGCGCTGGCGCTGTACCTGTTCCAGAATGACAGCGGCTTGCGTGGCAATAACGGCCTGTCAGGCCTTCAGAACCTGCCCGGCGTCACCGCCTCACAGGACGTCGTGTCGATCTGGTTCTTCTGGGCCTCGGCGCTGGCACTTGGTATGGGCTATATGCTGGCCGCGTGGATCGTGTCGGGCAAGTTCGGCTCAGTCATCCGTGGCATCCGCGATAACGAGGCAAGGGTCCGGTTCCTCGGCTACTCGGTCGAGGTCTACAAGCTGGCCGTCTTCACCCTGACCGCTTGCATCGCAGCCATCGCGGGGGCGCTCTATTACCCACAGGCGGGCATCATCAACCCCGAGGAAATGGCCCCCATCGCCTCGATCTATCTGGCCGTCTGGGTCGCAATCGGTGGGCGAGGCCGCCTGTACGGGGCCGTCATTGGTGCAGCCTTCGTCAGCCTTCTCAGCACGTGGTTCACGGGCGGGCAGGCCCCGGACATTCCGTTGGGTTTCTACACGATCAAATGGGTAGATTGGTGGCAGGTACTTTTGGGCGTGTCCTTTGTGCTGGTCACCCTGTTCGCACCGCAAGGCATCGGCGGGCTATTCGATCTGTTGAGCAACCGACACCATCCCGACCGACACGGTTCCAATCTGGGGCCCGATGACGGCGCCCTGCGTGAAAAGGAGGCCAGCTAATGAGCACTCTGTTAGAAGTCAGCGGCGTATCAGTCACCTTTGACGGCTTCCGCGCTATCAACAACCTATCCTTCCAGATTGGCAACGCGGAACTACGCGCGGTGATCGGACCGAATGGGGCGGGCAAGACGACCTTCATGGATATCGTCACCGGCGAGACCCGCCCGGATGAAGGACGGGTGATCTGGGGCGAGAAATCCGTATCGCTGCTGCGGATGAGCGAGGCCAAGATCGCGCAGGCGGGCATCGGGCGGAAGTTCCAGAAGCCCACCGTCTTCGAAGATCAGACCGTGCAGGAAAACCTGCTGATGGCGTTAAAAAACAAGCGCGGTTGGCTGGGTGCTCTGTTCTATCGCCCCTTGGCAGGCGATCTGGACAAGGTTAGGGAACTTGCCACTGAAATCGGTCTGAAAGACGAATTGACGCGCAAATCCGGCGAACTCAGCCACGGTCAGAAGCAATGGCTTGAGATCGGCATGCTGCTGGCGCAGGAACCGCGTCTGCTGCTGGTCGATGAACCCGCTGCGGGGATGACCCCACAGGAAAGGGAACACACGACCGATCTGTTGGTTCAGGCCGCCAAGAGCCGCGCCGTTGTGGTCGTGGAACATGACATGGAGTTCGTACGCCGCCTAAACTGCAAGGTCACGGTGCTGCATGAGGGCTCGGTTCTGGCCGAGGGATCACTTGACCATGTCACATCAAATCAGGACGTCATCGACGTCTATCTGGGGCGCTGAACGATGCTGCAGCTGAACGAACTGACCTTGCATTACGGGCATTCGCAAATCCTCTATGGTATCTCTATGGAGGCCACGCAGGGCGAGGTGACCTGCGTGATGGGCACCAACGGCGTGGGCAAGACCAGTCTGATCAAGGCCATTTCCGGCACGCATCCCCGATCCGGTGGCACGTTGCGCCTAAACGAAGAAGAACTGGGCATCCTGCCTGCGCATAAGATGGCGTGGAAGGGGGTGGCCTATGTTCCGCAAGGGCGAGAGATATTCCCGCTGCTTACTGTCCAAGAGAACTTAGAGGCCGGTTTTGCCTGCCTGCACAAGAACGAGCAATTCGTCCCGGATGAGATATTCGAGCTGTTCCCGGTGCTTAAGAAAATGCAGAACCGGCGTGGTGGTGACCTGTCCGGCGGCCAACAACAGCAATTGGCCATTGCGCGGGCACTGATCACAAAACCCAGCCTGTTACTGCTGGACGAACCGACCGAAGGCATCCAGCCCAACATCATCCAGCAGATCGGCGAGGTGATCCGTCACCTACGCACCAAGGGTGACATGGCGATCATTCTAGTCGAGCAGTATTTTGACTTTGCCTATGATCTAGCTGACAAGTTTGTCGTCCTGCGACGCGGTTCGATCCTGATGCAAGGTACGCGGGTTGAATTGTCGCGGGAACAGGTTCTGCAAGGCGTAACGGTTTAAAATTTATAAGAGGACCGGCCCGCTGAACGGCGAGAAGTTTCAGGCTTTACGGGGCGCAGTTTGGCACTCCAGCTATCCGCCGGGCGTGTTGGATCATTGGAGAGGCAACAGGTTTTCCTGAAGCAGAATCTCGATGCGGATCTGTTCTTGTGACTTCATGATCTCTCGTTTGTCGCAGCGTGCGCGCAGCAAGCGAACCGAACTACGCACGAGGTGGCCTGGATTCTGGGCTATTACTGCGTCCAGTTCGCCCGTCACAAGGGCTTTGCGGGTGCGGTCGGTCAGCTCATGCGCGATGATGGTCAGCGTATTCGGATCGGACTTTTGAGACACCGCGTTCAGCGGCATGCGTGCTTCGGAACTCATGACATAGGCCGCTACTATATCGGAATTGTTGGCGAATGCGTTCGAGATTATCTCATGCGCCCGTGCTTCGTCTCCGTGAGTTTCCAAAGAGGGCAGGGCCCAGAGATTGGGGTAATCACGGGTCAGAATCTGATCAAAGCCCCGACGCCGCTCAAGGCTGTCCCGCGCATTCATGGTTTCCGAGATGACCATGACCTTGCCGTGGTGGCCGCAGACGAACCGGCCAATCAACCGGGCCGCAGTCGCACCGGCTGCGTGGTTGTCGATGCCGACAAAATCCATGACAGACAGGTTTTGCTGACCGGAAATCAGGTGAACGACGTGAACCCCTTTTTCCTGAAGCCGCGCTGCGGCGTCGCGGACTTGAGGAGACTCTGGCGCCATCAAGGCGACGCCGTCGACCTCTTCCGGGCTGATTTTTAGCAATGCCTTGGTGATCAGATGTGGATCGACCTGCGAAATCTCCTGATGCGCAATATCCATTCCTTCAGCTGAAAAACCTGTGTTGGCCTCGGAAATGCGATCCCGCAATTCGGATATGAAAAGATCACCTCGTCGGGGAAGCAAGAAACGGAACCTGTATTGCCTGCTTTTTGCGAGATTAGCGGCCGACAGATTGCGTACAAAACCAATCTTATTAATCGCCTCATTGACAGCCTCGACGGTTTTCTGGCGAACGCCTGGGCGCTTGTTCAGAACCCGGTCAACCGTGGCGAGGCTCACACCTGCGGCTTTCGCAAGATCTTTGGTTGTTGGGCGCATCGCATGTCTTTCGCTCGATAGATTAAAAAATAGTCGCCTATTTTTAAGGCGCGTACAAGCAATATGAGGCACGTACCTCAAAACAATCTTGATATGAGGTACCTGCCTCATGTAAGTCTGACTCCACAATTGAGTCGCCGTCAGAGGAGTCGGCACAAGTCAGATGGGAGGAGTTACCAGATGAATGCGAAGCTGAAATTTACCGTGGCCACAGCAGCCTTGATTGGCGCGACCAACGCCGCCAAGGCCGAAGACTTGACCCTGTGCTGGGCGTCGTGGGATCCGGCGAATGCGCTGATCGAACTCAGCAAGGATTTTGAGAAAAAATCAGGCCACACCATGAATTTCGAATTCGTGCCATGGCCCAACTTTGCCGACCGGATGCTGAATGAGTTGAACTCGGGCGGCAAGCTTTGCGATCTGATGATCGGGGACAGCCAGTGGATCGGTGGTGGTGCCGAGAACGGGCATTACGTCAAACTGAATGATTTCTTCGAGGCCGAAGGCATCACGATGGATGACTTCATTCCGGCGACCGTGACGGGATATGCCGAATGGCCCAAGAACACGCCGAATTATTGGGCACTGCCCGCTTTTGGCGACGTTGTGGGCTGGACATATCGCAAGGACTGGTTCGAGCGCCCGGAACTGCAGGCCGAATTCAAAGAGAAATATGGTCGCGATCTGGACGTGCCCAATTCACTGGATGAGCTGAAAGACATTGCTCAGTTCTTCCAGGGGCGCGATATCGACGGCACCACGGTGTACGGCGCTGCGATCTATACGGAACGCGGGTCCGAAGGCATCACGATGGGTGTGACGAACGCCCTGTACAATTACGGCTTCGAATATGGTAACCCCGACAGCCCCTATGAGCTGGATGGCTTTGTCAATTCCGAGGATGCGGTTGCAGGTCTGGAGTTTTACAAGGACCTCTATGATACAGCCACGCCTCCGGGGTCTTCGAACTGGTATATGGGTGAAAACATCGACGCCTATAAATCCGGTCAGGTTGCGCTGCAGATGAACTTTGCCTTCATCTGGCCAGGGGTCGAGGCTGACCCGAATGTGGGTGGCGGTAGATCCGGCTATTTCCCAAACCCCGCAGGCCCGAACGGTCAGTTTGCACAGCTTGGAGGGCAGGGGATTTCCGTCGTCTCTTACTCGGACAAGCAGGATGCCGCGCTGGAATACATCAAATGGTTCGCGCAGCCCGAGATTCAGGCGCGCTGGTGGGAACTGGGTGGTTATTCCGCTCTGAAAGCTGTGGTTGAAGACCCGGCGTTTGCAACCAGCCAGCCTTATGCGCAGACCTTCCTGGATTCGATGGCGATCGTAAAGGATTTCTGGGCGGAACCAGCTTATGCCGAACTGCTTCTGGCCATGCAGCAACGCGTGCATGACTATGTAATTGCCGGCAATGGCACCGCGCAAGAGGCGCTGGATGGTCTGGTGGGAGACTGGACCGAGACCTTCGAAGACGAAGGCAAGATCTGATCAATCGCTTTGTTGGGCGGCTTTGGCGGCCCGATCCTCCCACTCCGGGCAGGCCTCTTGTCTGCCCGGAGCACACAGCCAACTTCGACGTACCACCCCAAGCTCCGTCGATGAGGGATCAAAAATGATACACACTCCGATGGATAAGATCGCCGAAGCGACACCCGAGCCCTTGGCCAGAAAAGTGCGCGGCCTGTCAGATCGCGCGATTGCCTGGATATTTGTCGCGCCGTCCATATTCCTGCTGCTGGCGGTCAATATCTTTCCGCTGATCTGGACCATCCGGCTGAGCTTTACCAACTACAAGGTGAACCGCCCGAACCGGGAAATCGACTTTGTCGGTCTGCGGAATTACGAGCGTATCCTGACCGACAGCGATACGTGGATGACGATGCAGGCCACAGCGCATTTCCTGATCTGGACCATCGTTTTGCAGGTTCTGATTGGTTTCGCGTTGGCCTATCTGCTGAACATGAAATTCAAGGGCAACGATATGTGGACCACGATCATCGTGTTTCCTATGATGCTCAGCCCCGCCGTGGTCGGCAATTTCTGGACTTTCCTGTATCAACCGCAGATCGGCCTGTTCAACTACGTCGTGACCTTCTTCACGGGTGGTGATCCGTCCAGCTTTTCGATGATCGGCGACGTGCAACTGGCCTCCTGGGCCATCGTGATCGTCGATACATGGATGTGGACCCCGTTTGTGATGCTGATCTGTCTGGCAGGGCTGCGGTCGATTCCCGATTCGATCTATGAGGCCGCGGAGTGTGACCGCGCCAGTAAATGGCGGCAGTTTTGGACCATCACCATCCCGATGGCGCTGCCGTTCCTGATGCTGGCCGTGCTGTTCCGCGGCATCGAGAACTTCAAGATGTTCGACCTTGTGGTCCAGCTGACCGGCGGTGGCCCAGGCAACACGACCACGCTGACCTCGATCGATCTGAAACGTGAAGCGTTCGAGAAATGGCGCACCGGCTATTCCTCGGCCTATGCGGTCACCCTGTTCGTCACCGTCTTTGGACTGGCTTCGATCTACGTCAAAGCCCTGAACAAGGTAAAAGAAAGATGAGCTTTTCCGTCACAGAACCGTCCGTAGCGACGAAGTGGTTCGCGGGCACGGCCGTGATGCTTTACGCAATCATCACCATCCTGCCGCTGATGTGGATCATCGCGACCGGGTTCAAGTCCCCTGCAGATTCCATCGCCTACCCGCCCAAGGTTGTTTTCGAGCCGACGCTGGAAGGGTACGTCAACCTGTTCACCCAGCGCACGCGCCTGAATCAGGATGATCTGGACGCGCTGCCGCCGCCTGAAACCTGGTATGACGAGATGGTGCGCGAACAGGGGCAGGTGATCACCGGCCGGTCGCGGTATGGCGAGCGGTTCATGAACTCGGTCATAATCGGGTTCGGCTCGACCTTCCTGTGCATGGTGCTGGGAACGGCTGCGGCCTATGCGTTCAGCCGGTTCCGTGTGCCACTGAAGGATGATCTGCTGTTCTTCATCCTGTCGACCCGGATGATGCCGCCGATTGCCGTCGCGATCCCGATTTTCCTGATGTTCCGGCAATTGGGTTTGAACGACACGCATCTGGGCATGATCCTGCTTTACACGGCGGTCAACCTGTCCCTGTCGGTTTGGTTGCTGAAAGGGTTCATTGACGAGATCCCGGTGGAATATGAAGAGGCCGCATTGATCGACGGATACACCCGCTTTCAGGCTTTCTACAAAGTGGTGCTGCCGCAGGCGGCGACGGGCATCGCCTCGACCGCGATCTTCTGTCTGATCTTTGCCTGGAACGAGTATGCCTTCGCGGTCCTGCTGACCTCGGGCACCGCACAAACCGCGCCGCCCTTTATCCCGACCATCATTGGCGTCGGTGGCAAAGACTGGCCCGCCGTGGCCGCCGGGGCAACCATCTTTCTGGTCCCGGTCATGGTCTTCACTATCCTTCTGCGCAAGCACTTGTTGCGTGGCATCACATTCGGAGCAGTACGCAAATGAGTAGCTTTATCAATGGTCTGCTGCGGCTGCGCCGCGGCCCTTGGGAAATGGTGGCCTCGACCCTCATCGCGTTGGGCGTAATCATGCTGATGCAGCCCTTCGCGCTAGCCTTGTTCACCTATTCCTTCATTGTCACGCTGACCGGCACGGTGACGTTCATCATCGTCAGCCACTTCCCGGAGTAAGCCCATGGCACAAATCAGAATTGAAAACGTGCGCAAGGAATTCGGGGCTTTCACGGCGGTGCAGTCGTCGAGTTTCACCATCGAAGATGGCGAGTTCTTCATGCTGCTTGGCCCCTCGGGCTGCGGCAAGACCACGACCTTGCGCATGATGGCCGGGCTGGAACTGCCCACCAGCGGCGAGATTTACATCGACGGCGAAGAGGTAGGCATGAAACCTGCCAGCAAGCGCGACATCGCGTTCGTGTTCCAGATGTTTGCACTCTACCCGCATATGAATGTGGGCAAGAACATCAGCTATCCGCTGCTGAGCCAGGGCATGCCCAAGGCGCAGGTGAAAAAGAAGGTGGACGAAGTCGCCCAGATTCTAGGGATCACGGACATTCTGAAAAAACCCGTTGGCGGCCTTTCTGGAGGAGACCGTCAGCGGGTCGCACTTGGCCGCGCCATCGTGCGTGATCCCAAGGCGTTCTTCATGGACGAACCGCTGGGTGCGCTGGATGCAGAGTTCCGCGAACATATGTCCGAAGAGCTGCGTGCCCTGCATGACCGCATGGGCGCGACCACGGTCTACGTGACCCATGACCAGCTTGAGGCGATGCAGATGGGCGACAAGATCGTGGTGATGAACCACGGCGTCGTCGAACAGTTTGGCGTCCCGCAAGACATCTATGACTGGCCTGCCACGATGTTTGTGGCCAGCTTCATTGGCTCGCCCGCTATGAACTTCCTGAATTTCCACGGCATCGTCGGGACAGGCACCACCGCAGTCACACTGGCGGAAAGTGAAATCAAAGTGCCAGAACAACTTGGTGGTGCGCGCGGCGATCTGGCGCTTGGGGTGCGGCCGGAACACGTGCATCTGGACGACAGCTCGGATTATCGCGGAGAAGTGACGGCGACCGAGTATCTTGGGACCACGCAAATCGTGACTCTGAACACCCCCAACGGCGAAATCAAGGCGCGCACTCCGTCCAGCGACCGAGTCGTGGTTGGCGAAAAGACCGGTTTGCGTTTTGACGAGCGTACGATCACGGTCTTCGAAGCTGAAAAGGGCAGGGCGGTGCTGTCTGCTGCAAATCAGGGGGTTCTGAGCCATGGCTGAGGTCGAACTTCGCAATGTGACAAAAACCTATGGCGATACGGTTGTGCTGGACAATGTGTCGATGACCGTTCCGAACGGCGCGTTTGTGGTCCTGCTTGGCCCAACCGGTGCGGGCAAGACGACCACGCTGCGCATGGTGTCCGGTCTGGATCAGCCCGATGAGGGCGAGGTTCTGATGCATGGTCATCCGCTGAACGGTTTGACCCCCGCGCAGCGCAATGTGGCGATGGTGTTCCAGCAATACTCGCTGTACCCGCATCTGACGGTCTATGAAAACCTCGCCTTTCCGCTGCGCTCGCCGCTGTCGAAAACGCCCGCGGATGAGATCAAGATCAAGGTCCAGCGTGTGGCTGAAACGCTGCAGATTGCGCATAAGCTTGAGAACAAGGCGACCGCTCTGTCTGGTGGTGAGATGCAGCGCGTCTCGATTGGCCGCGCTCTGGTGCGTAACCCCGAGGTTTATCTGATGGACGAACCGCTCAGCTCGCTGGACGCCAAGCTGCGCGCCGATCTGCGGGTCGAGCTTAAGAGCATTCAGGCCGACAGCGGTGCCACGTTTCTGTATGTGACGCATGATCAGATCGAGGCGATGACCATGGCGACCCATGTCGGTGTTCTGAATCATGGCAAGCTGGTACAGTTCGGCACCCCGCGCGAGATTTACGAAGATCCAGTCAGCATCTACGCTGCCAGCCGATTGGGGCAGCCCCGGATCAACATTCTGCCTGCGGATATCTTTGGCCATGCGCCGTCCGGTGCCAAATCCATCGGCTTGCGCCCGGAACAGATCGGACAGGGCGACGGGCAGGACAGTCTTGTAACACGGGTCGAGCATCTTGGCGATCAAACTCGTCTGCACCTGTCGTTCAGAGATCATGACCTGATCACGGTGACAGATGCGCACACCCCGTTAAAATCAGGCGACATCGTCAAAATCGCCCCCAACAACCCGTTTTTCTTTGACGCCGCTGGCGCTCGGATTCAGTGAAAGAGACCGACATGACCCATTTCATCAACAAAAAAGAAGACATCGTCGCCGAAGCCGTGGATGGCGTGATTGCGACCTCGGGCGGGCGTCTGGCTCGGCTGGACGGCTACCCGCATATCCGCGTGGTGGTGCGCACCGACTGGGACAAGTCCAAGGTCGCGCTGGTCTCAGGCGGCGGATCGGGGCACGAACCGGCCCATGCCGGGTTTGTCGGTGAGGGGATGTTGACTGCTGCCGTGTGCGGCGATGTCTTTGCGTCACCTTCGGTTGATGCGGTTCTGGCGGGTATTCTGGCCGTCACGGGCCCGGCGGGATGTTTGCTGATCGTCAAGAACTATACCGGGGACCGGCTGAACTTTGGCCTGGCCGCCGAGCGTGCGCGGGCTTTTGGCCTGAATGTGAATATGGTGATCGTGGACGATGACGTTGCGCTGCCAGACCTGCCGCAAGCGCGCGGCGTTGCGGGAACACTATTCGTGCACAAGATCGCCGGAGCATTGGCCGAGAACGGAGCCGATCTTGATGCGGTGACAACAGCGGCGGAGCGCGTCATTGCGGGCATTTCTTCGATCGGCATGTCTTTGGACACCTGTACCGTGCCGGGCGCGCCGAAAGAGGACCGTATTCCAACCGGCAAGGCCGAGCTCGGACTGGGCATTCACGGCGAAGCCGGGATCGAACAGGTTGATTATTCCGATGCAAAAACGGCAATCGCGATGATGGTTGACAAGCTGAGCGCCAACATGAAGCCGGACCAGCGCTTTGTGGCGCTTCTGAACAATCTGGGTGGTGCGTCGGTTCTGGAAATGTCGATCCTTGCGCATGAGTTGGCTGATGCGCCCATCGCTGCACAGATCAGTCACATTGTTGGCCCTGCTGCGATGATGACATCGCTTGAAATGCGCGGATTTTCGATCTCTATTTATCCTGCGCCGGCTGAGGACCTGATGGCACTGCAGGCCACGACGCCTCTGAGCGCATGGCCGGGCGTCAACGCGGTGGTCGACGTGCCGGTTCTGGACCTGCCGGACGGTTTGAAACCTATCAAACCACTGGCCTCAGATCACCCTGAAACGCGGTCCTTCCTGACCCGGTGCTGCGAGATTCTGATCGCTGCCGAGGCGGACCTGAACGCACTGGACGCCAAATCCGGGGATGGCGATACCGGCTCGACCCTTGCCGGGGCAGCGCGCGCATTGATTGCCGCGATGGACAGTCTGCCCCTGGCAGATCATACGCAACTTTACCGGGCCATCGGCCAGGAGTTGAGCCAGACCATGGGCGGATCATCCGGCGTCTTGCTTGCCATCTTCTTTACGGCTGCAGGCGACGCTGCGTCCAGTGGCCAAACCATGCGGGATTCCCTGCATGTTGGTCTGAGCCGCATGCAAGAGATCGGAGGGGCACAACCGGGCGATCGGACCATGATTGACGCGCTAAAACCCGCGTTGGAAAAGCTGGGAAACGGCCTTCCGGATGCGGCCGAAGCCGCCCGTGCGGGGGCCGACAAAACCGCCAAGATGCTGCGCGCGCGGGCTGGACGGGCATCATACATCAATGCCGAGCAACTGCGCGGCCACGTCGATCCCGGTGCAGAAGCCGTTGCGCGGCTGTTCGAACGGCTATCGGGTTAAGCGCAGGAACTGATGCTGCCAATCTTGACTCACCGACTGGCAGTCTTTTTTCGTGTCACGGTCTGGCAACGTTTATTTGCGTGTCCAGCACGGTCGCTTTTTGTTCAATTTCCAGCGGCAGATCCGCAGCCATACATCGGGTCTATCGGCATAAAGGTACACGGGGTCCCACAGGATTGGGTATGTTTGTAGATCACTGACATCTGCTTGAAGACCGATCAGATCAGTTTGGCGTGTTTTGTGAGGTGTCCGCGTTGATCGCGTCGTAAAGAGCGG
>JAJDVJ010000146.1 GCA_022826205.1 Silicimonas sp.
CCGCTGACGATCTGCCGCTGGAAGAACAGGATCAGTATGAAGAGCGGTGCTGTGGCCGAGACAACGGCTGCGACCGCAAACATAATGTTGCCCTGCACCTGAACCGAGCCGAGGAAGCTGGCGACCGCCGGGACCATCGTCTCGTTCGGTTTGCTCAGTAGCATCGAGGTGACAGCATAGTCATTGTAGGCAAGCAGGAAGCTGAAGAGGCCCGTGGTAATCACCCCTGGCCACATGACCGGCACGATGACGTTCCAGAAAGCCTGGAACCGGGTGCAGCCGTCGACCATGGCACTTTCGTCCATGTCTTTCGGGATGTTCAGGAAGAACGAGTGCAGCATCCAGAGCGTGAATGGCTGGTTGATCGCCACAAGCACGATGACGGTTGTCGCCTTTAGTCCCCAGATGTTCCACTCGAAGAACGGCAGCATATAACCCGAAACCAGCGTGATGTGCGGCATTGCGCGGAACGCGAGGGCTGCCATCAGGACCCAGAAGGCATAGCGGAAGCCAGAGCGGGCCAGCGCGTACCCACCGAGCGTTCCGAAGGTGAGCGAAATGCAGACGGTGAAGAAAACGATGACCAAGGTGTTGAATACGTTTCTCCAGAACTCCTCCTGGATCCACGCACCGAAATAGCCATTGAGCGTAAAGGCACTACCGGTTTCACGGGTCGTGAGGATGCCGTAGATGGCGTTGGTCCAGTCCGCTTTCGAGAAAAAGTCGCCCTGCACCTTGAAGCTGCCCCATACCGTCCAAAGGAAGGGAAAGGCCGCGATGACCAGCCAGGTGATCACGAGCGCATAGGAAACAACTCTTAGCGTTGTGAGACGGGATTCTGCCTTCGTCGCCATGATTGTCGTCTCCTCAATGTACCTTGGCGTTGAAATCGCGCCAGGTGCGGATCAGCACGGGCGTCAGCAGGATCACAACGCCGAGGATCGTCAGCATCGAGGTCGCACCGGCAGAGGCGTAGAGCGGATTGCCGGCTTCACGAAGGTCGCTGACGATGAAGGTACTCAGTGACTGAGCGTGAGCCTCCGCCTGGAAACTGACCAGCGGTTCGAACACCCGGAAATTGTCCATCAGAAGCATCAGCGTGACGAAGGACACGAGCGGCATCAGGTGTGGAACCACGACGCTGATCATCGTCTGCCACTTGTTGGCTCCATCCACACGCGCAGCCTCCAACGTGTCCTGTGGCACCGTTTGCAGCCCGGCATAAAACGTGATGAAGGCGAAAGGCAGGGTGTGCCAGACCCCGTAGACCATCAGCATGATCCACATGAGTGGCGTCGAGGCTTTGATGCTGAGGGACGGGTCGTTGAAGATATTCTGAAGCGTTGCGCCGATGATGCCTTCACCATCGACCATCCAGGAAAGGATCATCGAGCCGACAATCGTCGCGACAAGGAAAGGCAAGAGCGAGATGAAAATCGCCACACCACGGAACGCCTTGGGCAGGTTGTTTACGCCGACGGCAACGGCCAGTCCGAAAATCAAAACCAGAGGTGTCACAACAAAGGTGTAGGTCAGCGTAAAGACCAGGGCCTTGTAGAATTTCAGGTCCATTATGCCATCAATGAAGGATGGCAATCCGGTTGATGTGCGCCAGACCTCAGCGATCTCTGCGGACGCGAGGTGGGACCGGTCAAAATATGTGGCTAGGCCGTTGAATTGACCAAGAGGCCGCTCTTCACGCAGTTTGGCAGTCGCTTCTGTATCGACCTGGGTTTCCTCAACACAGCCGAAGGGGCCACAGCTTTCCGAGACCACCAGGACCTGTTCGTGCTGCACAAACAGCGACTGGATGAAGACTGAGACAATGGGCAGGGCGATAAAAAGTACCATCGCCGAGAGTGTCGGCAAGATGAACCAAAAGAACGTGCGGTGTTTCATCGCATATGCCCCGTCGTGAAATCCAATGGGTTTAAGAGGGCCCCCGAGGGGCCCCCTTCACGGGAGAGGCTACTGCAGGAAGCCTGCTTCCTTCGCAGCGGTCCGGTATGCCGCTTCAACGTCAGCAAGAGCGTCTTCTGCGCTCTCGTCACCCTTGTAGAAGTCCACCAGTTCGGAACCCAGTGCGTTGTGCATCAGGTTGATGAACGGGATCATCGGGTAGGGCTTGGCACCAGCTGCTGCAGTTGCCGAAACACCTGCTGCTGCCGGGCCGGCCTGGAAGCCGTCGATCAGCCAGATGGCTTTGTCGTTGTGCTCTTCCATCAGATCAGAGGTCAGACCGCTGACCAGAGCCGCAAAGGTGGCCTCCGCGTCTTCATCCGGAATGTTCTTGGCGACGGTCACGCCATCCCACCACAGGGTTGCGGCCGGTGTCGATCCGCCACCTGCTGTGGGTGCTGCAGACAAAACGGTGTTTGACGTGACTTCGTCGCTCGAACCTTCATCGTCAAGAACCGCACCACCGCGCGACCCCCACATGACGGCCATGGCCGCCTTTCCGGCTTCCCACAGGCCCTGGGTCTCATTCGAGGCATGGCTCAGGTGATCCGGGTGCGAGTACTCGAGCAGCGACTTGATTGTCCCCAGAGCGGCAATGCCTTCTGGCGAGTTGACGTTTGGCTCAGCCGAACCCGGCTTGAACAACTCACCTCCGTTGGCGAAGAAGAAAAGGTTGAAAATTTCGCCGACGTTCCAGCCAACCTTCATGTTCATCACGATCGGATGTTCCATGATGCCTGCGGCGCGGATTTTCTCGGCCGCTGCAACGATTTCTTCAACAGTTGCCGGGATCCCTTCGACACCGGCCTGCTCGAGGATGTCGGTGCGCGAATACAGGTGCTGGGAGTTGGCCATGAATGCCACAGCCATGACTTTGCCGCCGATGGTGATCAGCTGCGACGGCTTCAGGTGCTGGCCGTATTTTGCAACATATTCGTCCAGCGGGCGGACCAGATCGTCGTTCATCAGCTGGGTCAGGGTCGAGTTGGCGACGATGACAGAGGTGTACTCTGCCGGGTTCGGGGTCAGAGCCTGGTTCATCATGTCACGCGTGTTGTCGCGGAGGTTGATGGTGAACTCGCCGGCATTTGCCGCGCAATTGGCTTCGGCGGCGCCAGCAACGGCCTGAATGGCCGGGAAGTCGGAGCCGAGAATCCGGACCGATTTGCCGGACGGACCACAGTCTGCCGCGAATGCTGTCGAGCCCATTAGGCCAGCTACGGCACCCGCGAGGGCTACTTTCTTCAGTGACATTTAGTTCTCCTTGGTTTCTGTTGGTTCGGTGCGCCTTGCAACCGCGCACCGCTCGGTGAACCACGGCCCTTGCCGGACCGGGGTCATGGCTTCGGGTTAGTCCCCGACTCGCTCTCCCGTATTTGCATCGAAGAGGTGGCAGTGATCTGTTGAGATGCGGATCGAAACCGTGTCATCGATTTCGGCGCGATAGTTCTTGTCGGCCTTCACGGATACCAGAGAGCCGCCGATACGGACGGACACCATGGTTGCGTCCCCCAGGAGTTCCATCGTGTAGATCGGGGCGTTGATCTGGCCGCCTTCGGAGACCACCTCTGCATCCTCGGCGCGGAAGCCAAGGGTCAGAGGGCCTTCCGGCGCCGAAAGGCCTTCGATCAATGCGTTTTCGGCCTTGAAGGAACCGCCGTCCATCTCGCCATCAACAAGGTTCATGGCCGGGTTGCCGATGAAGCTCGCCACGAATGCGTTGGCGGGCTTGTCGTAAATCTCAGTCGGGGTGCCAACCTGTTGCACGACACCTTGCTTCATGACCACAACGCGGTCGGCGAGTGTCATGGCTTCGATCTGGTCGTGGGTCACGTAAACAGTTGTCACGGCCAGCTCATGGCTGAGGTTCTTGATCTGGGCCCGGGTGGAGACCCGGAGCTTGGCGTCAAGGTTCGAGAGCGGTTCGTCCATCAGGAAGACGTTAGGTTCCCGCACGATCGCCCGGGCGAGCGCGACACGCTGCCGCTGGCCACCCGACAGCTCCGCCGGCTTTCGGTGCAGGAACTCATCCAGCTCCACCATGGCAGAGGCGCGGCGCACCCTTTCGTCATGTGTAGAGGGATCGACACCGCGAACCTTCAAAGGAAAGCGGATGTTCTCGTAGACGTTCATGTTGGGGTAGAGCGCGTAGGACTGGAACACCATGGCGACGTCGCGGTCTTTTGGCTCAAGGTCATTGACGACACGGCCGTCAATCGAGATTTCGCCCGACGAAGGATCCTCAAGCCCCGCGACCATTCGCATCGTTGTCGTTTTGCCGCAGCCCGAGGGGCCGAGAAGAACGAGAAACTCGCGATCTGCAATTGTCAGATCAAAATCATGTACGCCAACGAAGCTGCCCCACCGTTTGGTGATGTTGCTCAAGACGATTTCGGCCATGCTCTCCCTCCCACGTCGGTCGCAGGCAGAACCGCAGTAGACATTATTACGGTAAACTCAGGGTCGGCGATTCGGCAAGCCTTTTTTGCATGCGTATGCAAAAATTAATTAAGGTATTGACATTTAATACAAAACCAAAAAATCAATCACGGATAGAAGCAAGCCAGCACTTCACAGCACGGCCCACTCCCTTGCTGTGATCTGCATGATCTCTCCTGTCATGCGGGTGAACCCGTTCGACACCTTTTCGACGGTCTACCTGACGTGCTCGGCGCTTTCGGACACGCGGTTGGCGAATTGGCGATGCTTCAGAACTGAAGACAGCGTCTCGACGGGGTTCAACTCCGGACTGCAGGGTGGCAGCCTGACAAGAGAGACGTTGGTGGGATCTCCAGTTTCCTGGACTGGTGCCAGCCCGCGCCGTCGAGGACGACGAAGGCATGCTTGCACGCGTGAACCTGCTCCCCCATCTTCCGGAGATGGCGGTCCATCTCTGTTGTGTCAAACGAAGACCGTTGACAGGACGGACGGGCAGCCGGCGGGGCCTGCACCGTCAGGGTCATCGGCCGGCACGAATGAACGCCCGGCACTGGCGCGCCTTCCTCGACAACGCTTCGGGGCCGTCGACACGGATTCGAAAGGGAGAGGGGCCGAAGACCGGAACGGCCCTCACCGACCGGAGCCCGCACATTCGGCGCCCGATAGGAAACGGCCGAAGATAACGAGGGAAGAGGCTGGACCCAAATGCCGTGGGGCGGAAAGATCAATGCTCAATAGTGGCCCGAGTAATTACGTCCGAACAATTGTGGAATAGAGCGGCAAGGGGAATGCAACGTCGGCCATTCATGTGGCGCGTGATCCGGAAGCACTCGCAAAGCCTTGATCCTTGAACAAATTCCATGCCTCGGCTGCATTCCGGGTTGCTCCGCTGCGCATCGCCCCTCAAAGGCGTCCGGGGTCGGCAGCGCTTCCCTTCAATCAAGGCTTGCTAATCGGTCGAGCAGGACCCGTGCGCGGGAAAGATCGTCCGGCGTCGTGACCTTGAAATTGGCTTCGGAGCCCTCGACGACCCGCACATCGAGCCCGGCGGCACGGGCCACCTCGACATCGTCGGCAGCGTCGCCCGGGAAGTTCCGGTGCGCGTCCAGGATGCGCTTGAAATTGAACCCCTGCGGCGTCTGTGCGCGCCAGAGATCGTTCCGGGTCCGCGCTTCCAGCGCGATGCCGTCCTTCGCAAACCAGAGCGCGTCGACGACGGGCAGGGCAGGAAAGGCGCCGTCGTGCCTGTCGAGTGCAGTGATGATACCGCGGATGATGCGAGGGGTCACGAAGGGTCGGGCCGCATCGTGGATCAGGACGTTTCCCGGCGCCAAGTGGACCAGCGCCTCAAGGCCGGCGCGAACCGATTGCGCGCGGGTTTCGCCGCCAACGACCGGGTTCAGCAGGCGATCCCGATCCATCCCTTCCATCGCCACGTCATACAGCTCGTCGTCTCCATTGCCGATGACGGCCAGGACGCAGGAAGTCTCCGGGAGGGCGAGGACGCATTCGATGGTGTGCCTCAGCATCGCCTTGCCACCTAGATCGGCGTATTGCTTCGGCACATCGCCGCCGATGCGCACGCCGCGTCCGGCCGCGACGATCAGGAATGCGGTCGCGGTCATGGCCTCACCACTCGAACGGAGGGGCGACTTCGTGGTCCGCCACTGCCATCGCGTCAGACACGATCCGCATTGGCGAAAGGTCAACGTCGCTTGACCCTGATGCGATCAATCCGGCAAGGCGTTCGTAGAGCGCTTGGTATTCCCGATCCGGACCCGACTCGGTTTCCTCACCGTCAATCAGCAGGCGTGCCCCGCCGTCGCAAAGCAGTGCTTCCTTGTCGTCCGCCAAAATCCTGATGTCCCATTGCGGGGATCCCTCTTCCAGCCAGTCGAGTTCCACGGACACTTTCGTTCCTTCCGAGTCGCGCAGGAGAATCTGCGCGGCGACAGGAGTGTCGCAATTCTCGGGAATCGAAAGGCTGGCTTCAGAAACGACAAGGGGGCGTGGGTGGATTGCAGTCAGGATTGAAAGCGCGTTGATGCCCGGATCGAACACGCCGAAGCCGTCCGCCTTCCAGATCCAGTCTTGGCCGGGGTGCCAGAACCTGACATCCTCCTTCCAGTCGATTCTCACTTCCCTTACCAGCTTGCCTTTCAGCCAGTCCCTGGTCGCACGCACGGCGGCGGCCTCTCGCGAGTGCCATGATGCAAAGAGCGTCACACCCGACCTTTCGACGACCGAGGCAAGATCCCGTACTTCTGCAAGTGTCGTTCCGGGCGGCTTTTCCAGCATCACATGACATCCAGCCTCGGCGGCCAGCCGCGCGTCGGAATCCCGCGCCGACGGCGGCGTGCACAACGAAACGCAGTCCACTTCCGGCACGTTCTCGAGAAGGCTCGCCAGGTTGCGAAATGCGGGAATGCCCTCCACCTCGGCGTTTCGACTGGCCGTCGCGACAAGTTCGAATTCGGCATTGGCTTCGATCGCCGGAATGTGCTGATCCCGGGCGATTTTGCCGATCCCGACGAGTGCAGTCTTGAGGGCCAAGCGCGATCCTTTCAATTTGGCCTGGGCCGTTAATCGTAGCGACCATCCTGACGTTGGACGTCATCGCAGTGGTGCCAGACGGGGCTTGGGTGAGGATGACATCGCCATTCGCGAGCTACAAGTGGCCCGAGAGATGGGCGATTGTCTCAGAGTTTCACTCTGCGCGCCTGATTCTAGTCGCCATCTTGGCACAATTCGCCGTACAGGCCCGGAGAAATCCCGCTTTCACCTGGTTGCCCGATCCTCCCTACAGTAAAGGTCAAGCCGGCCGACCCAACTGATCGAGCGCCTTGGCCTGGTCCCTCGGCAGCTGGGAATCTTCTGAGAGTCCTGAAAGTCACTCCAATTCAAGTCGGGCGCAAATGCATGGCCGTAAATTCTGCCAGGTGCGTCGTCGGTCGGAAAATTTCCGACCCCCCACTTCAGGCAGACGATCGGTCTTTCCTCGTCGAGTTCGTTACTCGTTGCTGCGTGAGAGCGGACGGGGACGATTGCCGACGACAATCAGGTTGACCAGGCTTGTCCGGGAGAAGAGTGGGTCCAATCGAATCAGGTCACGATCCGTGTCTCTTGCCGGCGCCGTACAGTTGCATCAAGCCGCAGTCCTTACCAGATGTACCTGCACACCGTAGCCTTGGGCCTGCTGCACGCGACCACCTTACACCTATTCGACTTCGCGGATTTCACTGGAGGGTCGGAAGGGACTCCCTCGCGATTCAAGGGGACAACGGCTGACTCCATGGGATTCGGCCTGGCTCTTTCATGGCAACATCCGAGATCGAGTCGAATTCCGTTTGACCGATGACCCAGCCCGGCGGCACTGTCGGCTTCGACAGCAGCGGGAAGGTATGGTCCGGACTGCCGGGCAGCGTCACGTGGTTTGGCGTGATCCTAGCTAAGGCAGCGAGTTCGTACGAGTGTGCCTTGCACCATTGGGTGTCGTCAATCTGGATCATCCATCGCACCAGTCAACGGATTCCTTCAGACGCTCTTCGAATTGAAGCCGTTTCCGCCCCAGTCCGGAATTTCGCTTCTCGCCGCATTCTGATAGCCAAACTGCGGAAAGCGCGGAGATGTCCGACATGGCGGAAAAGAACGCGATTAATCGCCCGCAGGTGACCTTCCTTGGCTATGGCGAAGCTGCACGGGCGTTCGTGCAGGGCTGGTCGACGACCGGAATGCCTGATGCTTCGGCCTATGACATCAAGACCGAGATTGAGGGATCCATGCGTGACGGAAAGCGCGCCGACTACAGAGCCGATGGCATCCGTGGATGCGAGGATCTGCGCGAAGCCATTTCGACCGTCGACATCGTCTTTTCCATGGTCACGGCGGATCAATCCCATGCCGCTGCTGTAGCCGCGGCAAGGTCGGGAATCGAGAACAGTTTGTTCCTCGATTGCAACTCGTCGGCGCCCCAGACCAAGGAGGCATCCCGCGACGTGATTGAGGCAGCGGGCGGAAGGTACATGGACGTTGCGGTCATGTCACCGGTTCATCCCGCGTTGCACAGAACGCGGGTGCTGGCCAGCGGACCGCATGCAGAGGAAGCCGAGCGGGTCATGAAGCAGCTCGACATGAACGTCTCCGTTGTGGAAGGCCCCGTGGGCCGGGCCTCGGCAATCAAGCTTGTCCGCTCAATTGCCGTGAAAGGGATAGAGGCGATTTGCGCCGAAATGCTTGCCGCCGGCCGGAAGCTCGGTGTCACGGACGAGGTCCTTGCGTCACTTGATGCCACCTATCCCGGGTTTGGTTGGGCGGGGCGCGGAGCATATGCGCTGGATCGCATGATGATTCACGGCGAAAGGCGGGCCGCAGAGATGGAGGAGGCGGCGAAGATGGTGTCATGCCTGAACTTGCCCGCCGCGATTTCTGAAGCGGCTGCGCGGTGGCAGGCGCTTGTTGGTGCAATGGAGCTTGATCCGGGAAAACCGGACGCGAAAGGAAGAGCCGATCTCGTGATTGCGGCGCTTGATCGGGACTGATGCAAATTGCGCATTCCGCGGATGCGCACGCTCGCATCCGCCCGTGACGACCAGAACGCCAAGCAATTCCGTGATCGGCTGGGCTGTTGTGGCGCCGTCGCCGCACCGGCCTCGGCTGCAAGCTCGGGACGGAAGGCCCGTTGAACGCTCTGGCCAAGAAGTGACACGAACAAGGTCGTCAGAAATTCCTCGCGCAAAGTCTGCTATTGCACAATTCCTGACTGTCGCATCGGGGCTCTGGCGGACGCTTTGGACTGGCCGATAAGTCAACCCGGCGCATGCGGAACCAGGCGGTGCACAGGAAGACTCTGCAACTCGCGAAACTTGCAAGAGTCTCGCATGCAAAGACAATTTCTTCCTTTGAACGCATTGCGCGCGTTTGCAGTAATTTGCGAAACAGGCGGAATCCGTTCCGCCGCACAGGCGCTGAATGTCATCCATTCCTCGATTCGCCGCAATTTGACGCGGCACTTGCGTGTAAGTGTCTGAGAACGAATGCGTTGCATGACCGGCACGTCCGCGCCACAGGGTGTCGCACAGCCGACAATCCGTGCTCGGACCCTCGGCTACTCTGGGTCTACTGGATCAATCGGGCCGAACGGGCCGCCGACTGCCATCTCGACCGCACGCGCTGCGGCCAGCACCGTCGCCTCTCCTCTGGGTGGCCCGATGAGCTGGATTCCGATGGGCAGTCCTTCGGACGAAACCGCTACCGGAACCGAAGCCGCGGGTAGCCCGGTGGTCGTGGCAAGAAACGCGAACTTCATCCATCCAAGGTAATCGTCGAAGGACTCGCCTTCGATCTCGTCGATCCATTCGACGTCCGAATTCCTCGGCATGCAGCCGACTGTCGGGCAAGCGAGCACGTCGAAGTTCTCAAGAAAGCCCTGCATCGCCAGAAAGAGCCTCGTCCGGTCGATGTTGGCGTCGGCAAAATCCTTGATCGTCAGCGTCCGTGCATATGCCCAGTTGTCGCGCAGCGCCGGCTTGAAATGGCGATGGACTTCCTCCGGCAGGCGCGAGAACGATGCCACGAAGCCAAGTGCCCGCAGCTTGCGGTAGGTGTCTTCCATTCCGGTCAGGTCAGGGCAATCCTCAATGATCGTTGCGCCTTCGGCCTCAGTCCTCTCGAGGGCCAATGCGAGAGCATTGCGAATTGGGGGTTCCACCGGGCAGAGGCCGTCAAGGTCGGGAGCGAAGGCAATCCGCACTCTTGGCGTCGCTTTCGCAACGGAATCCTGAAAGGACGTGTCAGGTGACGGCAGGGACAGCGGAAATCGAGGCTCGAAACCCGAAAGCGAGTCCAGAAACAGCGCACAATCCCGAACCGAGCGCGCCATGGGGCCGATCACGCCATCGGTGATGTGGCCTGCGCTGGCGCCTGACACGAGTGTTGTCGGCACCCGTCCGGGCGTGGTGCGAAGCCCGACAACGCCGCAATAGGCCGCCGGCGTGCGTAGTGACCCGCCGTGATCGGATCCTTGGCTGAGCCACGTTTCTCCCGTGGCCAGCGAGGCTGCCGCCCCTCCCGAGGATCCGCCCGGGTTGAGTGCAGTGCTCCATGGGTTCCTTGTCGCTCCGAAGACGGCGTTGAAAGTGTTGCCGCCTGCTCCCATCTCGGGCGTGTTGGTCTTGCCGACGACGAGGCCACCGCGCTGTTCCAGCCTTTCGACAAAATGGTCCGAGAAGTCAGGCACATGGTCCGCAAGGCCCAGGGTTCCGAATGTTGTCCGGACGCCCTTGACCCGATCCAGATCCTTGATGCCAAGGGGCAGGCCACCGAGCCAGCCCGGATGGTCCACTTGCTCATTCGAGAGCGCCTTGGCGGCCGTGCGGGCGCGATCGAAACATATGGTGGGCATGGCGTTAACCGCCGGCTCGACCGTCTGGATCCTGGCCATTGATGCGTCGAGAAGCTCTTCCGAGGAAATCTCCCGCCTTCTTAGTAGGTCCACGACCTCGTGTGCTTCCAAAGCGCAGAGTTCCGGTCCGGTGAAGACTGGAATCATGTCATTGTTCATGGCTTGCCTCGCAGTTGCTGCCTGCGTCGGCGGACAGGCGCTGAAATTTTTTCGCATTCGACATGGATTTGTCGGATTCCGCTTGGTTCAGAAAGGGAAGTAACGCTACCACTGGCGGGCGCACAAGGGGGGCCGAAGCCATGGATTTCGGGTTGGACGAAGAGCAGGAGATGATCGTCTCCACCGTCCGGAGCTTTGTCGAGAACGAGATCTACCCGCACGAGGCCGAGATCGAGCGCACCGGGCATGTCCCGCGCGAACTGGGCGATGAGATCAAGAACAAGGTCATCGACCTCGGCTTCTATGCCTGCAATTTCCCGGAGGAGGTGGGTGGTGCCGGGCTTTCCCATGTCGATTTCACGCTCGTGGAGCGGGAACTGGGACGCGGTTCTATGGCGCTCACGCATTTCTTCGGACGACCCCAGAAGATCCTGATGGCGTGCAAGGGGGACCAGCGGGAGCGCTACCTCCTGCCCGCTGTCCGCGGCGAAAGAATGGACGCGCTGGCAATGACCGAGCCGGATGCCGGATCCGACATTCGCAGCATGAAGTGCTCGGCGGTTCGCGACGGGAGCGACTGGGTCGTCAACGGATCCAAGCACTTCATTTCCGGCGCGGAACATGCGGACTTCTTCATCGTCTTTGTGGCGACCGGTGTCGACGAGACCCCGAAGGGCGCGAAGAAGCGGATCACCGGGTTACTTGTCGACCGGGGCCATCCGGGCTTCGAAGTGCGGGACGGATACAACTCGGTCAGCCACAGGGGCTACAAGAACTGCATCCTGACTTTCGAAGATTGCCGACTGCCCGAATCCCAGGTGCTGGGCGAGGTCGACAACGGGTTTGCCGTGATGAACGAATGGCTCTACGCGACCCGGCTGACGGTCGCGGCGTCTTCGGTCGGGCGGGCGCGGCGCTGTCTCGACTATGCCGTGAACTACGCCGCCGAGCGCCGGCAGTTCGGTCAGCAAATCGCGAAATTCCAAGGCGTGAGCTTCCAGATCGCCGACATGATCACCGAAATCGATGCTGCCGACTGGCTGACATTGGCGGGGGCCTGGCGGCTGGACAGGGGATTGCCGGCGAACCGCGAGATTGCCTCTGCCAAGCTTTATGCGTCCGAGATGCTCGCACGAGTGACAGATACGACGCTGCAGGTCTTTGGCGGCATGGGCCTCATGGACGACTTGCCGATCGAGCGATTCTGGCGCGACGCCCGGGTCGAGCGCATCTGGGACGGCACTTCGGAAATCCAGCGACACATCATCAGCCGCGAGCTCTTTCGGCCGCTTGGCGCATGAACCATGCGGATCCGGAATGCAGGGAAGTGCGCATGGGTGGTCTCCAACGCCTTCTGAGACCGCGAAACATTGCCGTGATTGGCGGCGGAACGTGGTGCGCGAACGTGATCCGCGAGTGCCGAAAGATCGGATTCGATGGCGAGGTCTGGCCTGTGCATCCGACTCGAGACGAAATCGACGGGCTGCCCGCGTACAGATCTGTCGAGGCTCTTCCTTCACCCCCGGATGCAAGCTTTATCGGAATCAATCGCGAGGCAACGATCGAGGTGGTGCGCAGCTTGAAGGAAGCGGGAGCAGGCGGGGCGATATGCTTCGCATCCGGCTTTCGCGAGGCAGATGCCGAAACGGGCGACGGCGGCGACATGCAGGAGTCCCTGCTGGCGGCGGCGGGCGACATGCGCTTCCTGGGTCCCAATTGCTATGGGCTGCTCAACCTTCTCGACGGGACGGCGCTTTGGCCCGACCAGCACGGTGCGAGGCGGACCGAGCGAGGCGTGGCCGTGATCACCCAATCATCCAACATGGCACTGAACCTGACCATGCAGACACGCGGGCTGCCCTTGGCCTACGTGGTTGCAGGCGGCAACCAGGCGCAGACGGACCAGGCCGAAATCGGAACGATCCTGCTGGAAGACGAACGTGTGACGGCACTTGGCCTGCATGTCGAGGGCATCGGAGACGTTCGCCGCTTCGAGACCATGGCAAACACGGCGCGGTCTCTTGGCAAGCCGATCGTTGCCTTGAAGGTCGGCGCGTCCGAGCAGGCGCAGGCCGCTACCGTGTCCCATACCGCCTCGTTGGCCGGCAGTGCGGCTGGAGCGCGTGCGATCCTCGCGCGGCTTGGAATCGGGCAGGCGGAGAGCCTTCCGGTGTTTCTGGAAGCGCTCAAGCTCCTCCATGTTGCCGGTCCGCTCGCGTCGAACCGCATCGCCTCGATGTCATGCTCGGGCGGCGAGGCGTGCCTGGTTGCGGACATGGCGCTGTCCACCGGGCTGGAGTTTCCGCCATTGTCCGAATGGCAACTCGCGGATCTCGCCAATGTGCTCGGCCACAAGGTCGCGCTCTCCAATCCCCTAGACTATCACACCTACATCTGGAGGGACGGCGCGGCCCTTGCGGCTTGCTTCACGGCGATGATGCAGGGAGACATTGGCATTGGCATGGTCATTCTTGACATGCCGCACCCCGACCGTTGCGACCGGACTGAATGGGACAGCGCGCTGGAGGCGGTCGAGACAACGAGGAAAGCGACGCGGATTCCCATGGCCGTCGTTTCCACCCTACCGGAAAACATGCCGGAGGAGGTGTCAGACCGGCTCGTTGCAAGTGGCGTCGCGCCCCTTGCCGGCATTCAGGAAGCACTGGCCGCGATGGACATCGCGGCGTATCTAGGCAGGCAACGGCCGGAAGCCCCACCGCTCCTTTTGCCAGAATCTGACGGTCCGTCCCGTGTCATCGCTGAGGCCGACGCGAAATCCGCCTTGGCCGCGCACGGCCTGAACGTTCCCCGGGGTGTAAATGCAGCTTCACCGGAAGAAGCCGAGGAGGCAGCGCAAAAGATTGGATTCCCCATGGTCCTGAAGGGCGGGGGTATTGCGCACAAGACCGAAGTCGGTGCCATTGCCCTGGACCTGCGTGATGTCGCTGCAGTCGGCCGCGAGGCACGCGCCATGGGGACCGACGGCTTTCTTGTCGAGGAGATGGTCACGGGCACGGTCGCCGAACTGCTTGTCGGAGTGGTCGCCGACCCCGCCCACGGGTTTGTCCTGACAGTTGGGGCCGGCGGCACAATGACCGAGATCCTCGATGACGTCATGTCACTCCTCTTGCCGGTGACTGTGAAGGACGTTCACGCCGCGCTCAATCGGCTTCGCATTGCCCCTGTACTCTCGGGCTATCGAGGCGCGCCCGCCGCAGATTGCAGCGAGATTGCATCTGCGGTTCTCGCGGTTCAGGACTATGTGATCGCCAATGCGGAGATCGTGCGCGAGGTTGAGGTCAACCCGCTCCTCGCGACTCCAACCCGGGCGGTGGCGGCGGATGCGCTGATTCGATTGAGGGAAGAGAGATGACTGAACTGCCGATCAAGACGACCCGCAGGGGACATGTTCTCGAAGTGACGCTCGACAGGCCCAAGGCCAATGCGATCGACCATGTCACGAGTCGGGTCATGGGAGACGTGTTCACGGAGTTTCGCGACGACCCGAACCTGCGGGTGGCGTTGGTGACGGCTGCCGGGGAGAAGTTCTTCTGCCCGGGATGGGATCTCAAGGCGGCGGCTGAAGGCGACGCGGTCGACGGGGACTATGGCGCGGGCGGTTTCGGCGGCCTCCAGGAACTGCGCGGCCTGAACAAGCCGGTCATCATGGCGGTGAACGGAATCTGCTGCGGCGGCGGCCTGGAACTGGCGCTTTCGGGCGACATCATCCTTGCAGCGGATCACGCGACCTTTGCCCTTCCCGAAATTCGCTCCGGCACGGTGGCCGATGCGGCGAGCGTCAAGCTCCCAAAGCGCATTCCCTATCACGTCGCGATGGAGATGCTGCTGACGGGTCGGTGGATCGATGCGAAAGAGGCGGCGCGCTGGGGGCTTGTCAATCAGGTGCATCCCGTGGCTGAACTCATGGAAAGGGCACGCGAGATGGCGGAACTCCTTGCCGATGGCCCACCGCTTGTGCATGCGGCGATCAAGGAGATCGTGCGCGAAGCCGAAGACATGAAGTTTCAGGACGCCATGAACCGCATCACCAAGAGCCAGTTCGCAACGGTCGAGAGGCTCTATCGATCGGAAGACCAGATCGAAGGAGCGCGCGCATTTGCGGAAAAGCGCGATCCGGTCTGGAAAGGGAGGTAAGGTATGCCGCTTGCCATGAACCACGAGGTCTTCATCACCTGTGCCGTCACTGGCGCAGGCAGCACCCAGGACCGCAGCCCGCATGTGCCCAGGTCGCCGGAGGAGATCGCAAGCTCAGCAATCGATGCGGCAAAGGCCGGGGCAGCCGTGGTCCATTGTCACGTGCGTGATCCCGAGACGGGCGCACCCGCGCGCAAGACGGAGCTGTACCGGGAAGTGACCGACCGCATCAGGTCGGCCGACGTGGATGTTGTCCTGAACCTGACTGCCGGCATGGGGGGTGACCTGAAGTTTGGCTCGCCCGACGAGCCGCTGCCATTGCGGGACGGCACGGACATGGCGAGCGCCGAAGAGCGCGTGGTCCACATTGCCGAGTGCCGGCCCGAGATCTGCACGCTGGATTGCGGCACCATGAACTTTGCCGAGGCCGACTACGTGATGACCAACACGCCCGGAATGCTTCGCGCCATGGGCGGGCTGATGACAGAACTTGGCGTGACGCCCGAAATCGAGGCCTTCGATACCGGTCACCTCTGGTTCTCCAGCGCGCTCGTGGATGAAGGCGTGCTGAAGGCGCCGGCCTTGGCGCAGCTTTGCATGGGCGTGCCCTGGGGTGCGCCCGATGAC
>JAJDVJ010000089.1 GCA_022826205.1 Silicimonas sp.
CGGCGCTTCCGTTCGGAAATCGTGAACTACGCCGACGACTTCTGCGTGATCGGCAAGGCCCCGGCAGCGGAAATGCTGACGGCGGTCGAGCGGCTCATGGAGGGTCTGAAGCTCCCGATCAACGAACGGAAAACCCGATGCTTGCGATGCCCGGAGGAAGCGATTGAGTTCCTCGGATACCGCATAGGACACATTCATCGCCCGACCGGGAAGGGGTCCTTCACGGGAACCCGGCCCACCAAGGCGAGTGTCCAGCGCATCTGCCGCAGGATCAGCGAGATGACGACGCCACGCTACGGGCTGCTGTCGCCCGAGGTCATGGTGGAAAGCCTCAACCGGACAATATACGGATGGGCGAACTACTTCAGCCTCGGCCATGTCAGCCCCGCCTACAGCGCGGTCAACCAGCACGCGGCCCGGCGGCTGCGCCAGTGGCTCTGTCGAAAGCACAAGGTGAAGTCCGGGGGCTTTGTGCGCTTCCCGGTCGAGGGGCTGCGGAAGGATTATGGCCTCATGAACCTGACGCGGAAGACAATGGGCCTTCCGAGCGCGAAGGCATGATCTTGTCCGAAAGCCGGATGCGGGAAATCCGCACGTCCGGTTTGATGAGCGGGGGACTGGAAACGCGGTCAAGGGAGCCGGACTGAGGCCCGGAGCGAAAGCGACGGAAATGCCACCGGACCCTAAAGCTGGCGCGCCAGCCCCCGACTCTACCGTGGTGCCGCACGGGCGTTCTGGAACGGATGCTGGACGCCCTGCGCGCCCTTGCGCGCTATCTCGCGGGCCGTTCGGAGAAGCCGACGGCGGCCGCGATCGACAGCCAGACGGTGAAGACCACGGAGAGCGGCGGGCCGTCGGGGCACGATGCCGGAAAGAGGGCAAGGGCCGGAAGCGCCACGTCACGGTGGACGTGGCAGGGTTCCCGATCGTGATCGCGGTCCACGAGGCCTCGGTGCAGGACCGGGACGGCGCTCCGGACGTCATCCTGGGGATGCTCGAGAAGGCGCCGCCGGTGACGAAACTGTGGGCGGACGGCGGCTACTCGGGACCGAAGCTGGAGGCGGCGCTGGCCGTGCACGGCCTCGGTTCGGTCCTCGAAATCGTGCACAGGCCCAAGGAAACAAGGGGCTTCACCGTCCTCTACCGCCGCTGGGTGGTGGAACGGACATTCGCCTGTATGTCCCGATGCAGGCGTCTGGCGAAGGACCACGAGCGGAGCCTGGAGAGCTCCGTGGCCTGGGCGCAGCTTGCCGCCTGCCGGTTCCTGACGAGACGGGTGGCGCGGGGGACAACGCCATGAAATACGATAACACAATCAAGTCAACGATTTGTGATTCAAGCTCTACAGGCCGTCGAACGCCTGATCCAGTCCATCGTGGACGTGATCGACATCCTCCATCGATAGACACATTGGCGGCACCATTCGCAGGCAGGATTGATGGGCACCCGACTTGGACAGGATGATGCCGCATTCGCGCGTTGCTTCGAAGACGGCCGCCGTTGTCCGGGGATCCGGCTCCTTGGACCTGCGATCCTTGACCAACTCGATGGCCAGCATCAGCCCCCGCCCGCGCACGTCGCCGATCGCCGGGTATCTTGCTTTCAGTGCATGCAGCCGCTCCAGCAGCGCCGCGCCGACGTCGCGGGCGTTTTCGCGCACCTTGTCTTCCTTGATCACCTGCAGCACCGCGCGTCCGGCCGCACAGGATGTTGGGTTCGCCCCGTATGTGTGGAACATGAACTTTTCTGCCATCGGCGCCGCGACATGCTTGCGAGCGACGACGGCGCCCAACGGGAAGCCGTTGCCGATGCCCTTGGCCATGACCACGATGTCTGGAATGACGCCATCAGCCTCGAAGCCCCACATGTGGTCACCGGTGCGGCCGAAACCGGCCTGAACCTCATCCGCGATCAGCAGGCCGCCATTTGCGCGGACCCGCTCGGCGGCGCCAGACATGTAGCCTTTGGGCAGTTCGACGATGCCGCCATAGCCCTGAACGCTTTCGATGACGATGCCCGCGACCTGCCCGGAGGTGGCGGAATCGATCGTGCGTTCGATTTCGTCCAGATAAGGTTCGGCTCCGGCGCTTTCGCCGAAAATACCACGGTATTGATGCGGGTCCGGCACGAACGCGACGTTGCCTGGCATGCCGGGATGCCGCCAGCCGGAAATGCCGGTTATCGACTGCGCGGCCGCTGTCGGGCCGTGATAGGCCGACCGCAGCGCCAGAAGATCGAGGTTGCCAGTGAAGCGGCGGGCCATTGTCATGGCCAGATCGACGGCTTCGGAGCCTGAGTTGGTGAAATGCACGACCCATTCGATGCAGTCGCTGGAGTTGGGCATGGTGGCGGCCAGTTCCTCGGCAAAGTGCGCCGGGACCGGATGATAGAACATGGTGGTGCAGTGCGTCAGTTCCCTGGCCTGCTCCATGGCGGCAGCGACGACCTTGGGGTGGCTGTGACCCACCGAGATGCAGACGTTCATGCCCAGCAGATCGGTGTATTTGCGGCCCTCGACATCCCAGAGGTATTGCATCGACCCCTTCCTGAACACCATCGGGTTCTTGAAGGGCACGAACTTGCTCTGAGAGGCGGCATAAAACCTGTCCCGCCGCCGAGCCGTGTCGTCCAGCATCCAGTTCGTTTGCATGTTCACGCGTTTCCTCCCCCGATTTCCCGGCTGCGCCGGGCGACGAAATCTTCCAATGCTTCACGGATTCCAGCATCCATTGCCGGGGCTTCATACTCTTCGAGCAGCTGCCTGACCCGGGCGCTGGCGCGTTCGTGCTGCCACAGCGCGCCCTCTGCGTGCCACTGTTCGTAAGTTCCGTTGTCAGACATTTGCCCCATCCAGAAGGCGGTTTCGAAATTGTCCTGCGTGTGCCGCGCCCCCAGGAAATGCCCGCCGGGCTCGACCTCGAAGAACGCGTCCATCGCCTGCGCGGCTTCCGAAAAGTCGACGCCCTGAACGAAACGCTGCATCGCCGAACAACGATCCGCATCCATGACGATCTTTTCGTAGCCGGTGGTCAGCAGCCCTTCAAGGCACCCGGTGGCGTGGATGATGAAGTTCACCCCGGCCATCGCCGCGCCCATGAGTTGCGACTGGCTTTCATATCCCGCCTGTGCGTCGGGGACCTTCGAGGCGGTCAGGCCGCCCACCGAGTGGAAAGGCAAGCCCAGACGGTCTGCCAGTGTCTTGGCGCACATCTGGAACTGGGTGCCTTCGGGCGTGCCGAAGGTGGGCGCCCCTGTCTTCAGGCTGATGGGCGAGAAGAATGTGCCGAAGGCCGCCGGGGCACCCGGGCGGATCAGCTGGATCAAGGCGACCGACGCCATGACCTCGGCCAGAACCTGCGACAGGGACGCCGCCACCGAAACCGGCGACATGGCGCCGCCAAGAACGAACGGCGACACGACTGTGCACTGGCCTGCCCTCGCATATTCCTTGAGCGCCAGGAGCATCGTCTTGTCCATTACCAGCGGTGCGTTGGTGTTGACGACCGAGTAAAGCACGCAATTCCGGTCGACGAAGTCGCGGCCCATGGCGATGCGGCACATTTCGATCGTATCGCGGGCGCGTTCCGGCGCGGTGACAGCGCCCATGAAGGGCTTGTCGTTCAGCGCCAGATGGGCATGCGCCATGTGCAGGTGGCGCACCGGGACGGGGATGTCGACAGGCTCGACCACCACGCCGCCGGAGTGGTTCACCGCGCCCAGTTGATGATGCAGCTTGGTTATGTTCCTGAAGTCCTCGATCGTTGCGTACCGGCGGCCGCTTTCCATGTCGTGCACGAACGGCGGGCCAAAGCTGGGAGCATAAACCTGCGCGTCGCCACCGATCTGTATCGATCGGCTGGGGTTGCGGGCGTGTTGCACGAAAACCGGCGGCGCGGTTCTGATCTTGTCCCGGCACCAACCGGGATCAAGGCGCACTCTTTCGTCTTCGACGCGCGCGCCGTGCCTCCGGAACAGGTCCAGAGCGGCAGGGTCGCCACGGAAATCCATCCCGATTTCGTCCAGAATCCGGTCGGCGTTGCGTTCGATGACGGCAATCGAGTCCTTATCGACCAGACTGACCTTGCCGATCCTGCGGAGGGCATAGGGAGCGGCTGTCGCGCCTTTGGCCTTGCGCGCGGCCAACCGTTCCAGTCGACCGGCACGCTTGATCTTGCTTCGTGCCATGCAGGCGTTCCATCGCAACTCCGTCCTGCCTTACTCATGGCAAGGAAATCATGCTGCGCACAGTGAATCCGGGGAAAATAAGTTCAATTAATGATCCGGATTAGGTGTGGTACAACACGTTTCCGGCAATGTCCGGAAGCAGCCTTTCAAAGTTCTGACGCAACATCCGCCCGCTTTCCAAAGCGATCCGTGCGGGGATGTCGTCCATCTCTCCGGCGCGCCAAATGGCCACGATCGAGCGCTTGAAGCCGGCGATCGGCAACGGGGCGACGCGCAGGTCCATGCCTTCGGCTACGGCATCGACAAGCAGGCTTGGCGTCAGGATCGCGAAGCATTTCCCTGTGACGACCCCGGCCACCACCATCGAGGCCCTGTCAGCCTCCATCGAGCACGGAAGCTCCAGCCGGCAACGCTGCAGGTGCTGATCCGTTCTGCGGCCCACCGGCACATCGGAACTGAAGCGAACCAGGGACAGTCTTTCCGAGATGTCCAGGATGTCTTCCACCGGCCCGTCATAATCTTCAGGCAGCACAAGGCAATACTGCTCGTCCAGGATGGGAATGGCTTCGAATTCAGAAAGATCGCATTGCGGGTCCGAGGTGATTGCAATGTCGACGGAACGCGCCTTGAGCGCGGCCTGGTGATCCGTGGCAAGCCCCGCAGACAGGCTGAGTTCGGGGATGTTCAATTCACCGCGCACCAAGTCCGACAGGCCAGGTGTCAAGGTGGTGGCAATCGATGCCAGCAACGCCACGCGAAGGACGGGCAGGGAGCTGGACTGCACGTGCCGCAACTCTGACTTCAGGTCCCTGACCTCGTCCAGGATGCGAATTGCGCGCCGATGCAGGATTCCACCGGAACGAGTCAGCTTCAGCGGCCTGCTTGTCCGATCGAACAGGGTCGCATTCAGCGACGTTTCAAGTTTCTTGATCTGCTGCGAGACAGCGGACTGGGTCATCCCCAACGTGGCCGCCGCGGCGGTGACATGGCGTGCGTCGCACACGGCCATGAAAACTTCCAAAGCGCGCAAAAGGCTTATGTCCCCGTCTGGCGGGCGTCTTTTCACTTCGCTCTTCTCTTGTTGGCCCCTGCGATTGTTCAGGTCACTTCTTGATCCACGTGCGTGCCGAAGTCAATCTTCGGGCGCATTTGCGCATGAGGCCGCGGCGTCAGCATTAGGTGAGCTTCTGGCCTTCAGCAAAGTTTCTAACGTTGCGCGTATCGGCTTGCGACCGAATGGCCTACGGCCAACAACTCTCGCGAGGAACGAGGCACGGAATGAAGAAGGTCATCATCGTCGGCGGGGGCGTGATCGGTCTGGGCCTTGCCTATCATCTGGCGGGCCGGGCGCAGGTCACATTGCTCGAGCGCAATAAACTGGCCAGTGGCACAAGCTGGCACGCCGCCGGGATCGTCGGACCTTTGCGCGCAACGCCGAACATGACAAGGCTCGCCATGTATGCTGGCGAGCTGTTTCCGAAGCTCGAAGAGGAAGCAGGCCTGTCAACCGGGTATCGCCAGACCGGCGGCTACTGGCTGGCGCGGGAAGATGCACGCATGGACGAGTTGCGCCGCGTCGCGGCCCTGGGTGCGCATTTGGGGCTGACGCCGTCGGTGGTCGGGCCGGATCAGGTCAGCATGCCGGGGCTTGACCTGAACGGAATCGTTGGGGCGCTGAGGGTCGAGGAAGACGCCAATGCCAACCCGTTCGATCTGTGCATGGCCTATGCCAAGGTCGCCCGAGCGAAAGGCGTCGAGATGCAGGAAGACGTACAGGTCGCCTCCCTGCTGATCGAGAACGGCACCGCCAAGGGGGTGCGCTTGGCCAACCGCACCGAGATGCTGGCCGATCAGGTCGCGTTGTGCGCCGGTGCATGGTCGAAGAAGCTGGCGGATGAGGCCGGAGTAGCGCTGCCTCTGCAGGCGGTCGAGCACATGTACGTCGTCACGGAGCCGATGGCCAATCTGCCCAACCCCTGTCCGGTGCTGCGCGACCTTGATCGGGGCATCTATGTCAAGGGCGATGCCGGCAAGCTGGTGATCGGCGGGTTCGAGCCGGATGCCAAGGTCTGGGATGCCTTCGGCCCCGAAGGCGACCGGCCATTTCTGGAACTGCCCGAGGACTGGGATCAGTTCATGCCGTTCATGGAGGCCGCGCTGGCGCTGGTTCCTGCGCTGGAGTCGGCGGGCATTCACCATTTCATGAACGGTCCGGAGAGCTTTACCGTCGACACCAAACCGCTGATCGGGCAAACGCCCGAGGTCGATGGCCTTTATGTTGCGGCGGGCATGAATTCGGTCGGGTTCATGTCCTCGGCAGGCATTGGGCGCTTTCTGGCCGACTGGATGGTCGAGAACGCACCGCCGATGGATCTGTGGGAAGTGGACATAGCCCGCGCCGACCCGCGCGCCGCGAAGCAGGATCACATCGAGACGCGCATGAAAGAGGCCGTCTCTGACGCTTTCGCCCTGCATTGGCCGTTCAAGCAGCCCAAGGCCGGGCGAGACCTGCGCAGGTCTGCCTTGCACGACTGCTGGGCCGAAGCCGGGGCGGAATTCGGCGTGACCGCCGGGTGGGAGCGCGGACTATGGTATGCCCGGGACGAAAGTGAACGCGACCTGCCGTACTCGGTGGGCGAGCAGCCTTGGTACCCTATTGCCGTCCGCGAGGCGGCGCAGATGGCGGATGGCACGGCGATGCTCGATCTGTCGCCCTTTGGCAAGTTCGACATTCGGGGGCCCGACGCCTTGGAGCTGGTACAGTTTCTCGCGACGGCAAATCTGGATGTTCCGGCCGGGCGTGCGGTCTACACGCCGCTGGCGAACGCCAAGGGTGGCATCGAGGCGGACGTGACGCTTGGCCGCGTCGCGTTGGACCGGTTCCGCATGACGTCGGGGGCCGCCACCCGGCGCAAGGACTTTGCCTGGCTGCGCCGCCATGCCGCCGGGCGGCGCGCGGCGATTTCGGACGTGACCGAAGCCGAGGTGGTCATCGGTGTCATGGGCGCAGGCGCGCGGGCGCTGCTGAAATCCCTGTCGCCGGATGACTGGGACGACTTTCCGTTCTCGACCTTCCGAACCGTGACGGTCGCCGGACAACAGGTTACCGCGACCCGACTCGGCTTTGTGGGCGAGCTTGGCTGGGAACTCTCCGTCGACGCGGACCGCGGTGCAGCGGTGTTTGACGGGCTCCGGTCCGCGGGGGCTGGCCCGATGGGCCATTTTGCCCTGGATTGCTGCCGAATCGAGAAGGGGTTCCAGATCTGGGAGCACGATCTGGGGTCCGAGATCACCCCGCTGGAGGCCGGGCTTGGCTTTGCCATCGACTGGACCAAGGATTCCTTGTCTAGAGCCGCATTGACAGAGCAAAGGCGACGCGGGCCGCGACGGCGACAGGTGATGTTCGACCTGCCCTCGCATCCTCTTGTCCTGCATGATGAACCGATTTGGGAAGACGGGCGCGTCGTCGGCCTGACCACCAGCGGCGCACGGGGCGCACGCACGGGGCGGACACTGGCGCTCGGGCTGATCGGGATAGCGCCGCACGAAAGGCTGTCGGTCACATGCGAGCGAAGCTTCGAATTGGAAGTTGCGGGGGCCCGCCATCAGGCCCGCGTGTTGATGCACCCGCCGTTCGACCCGAAGGGCGAAAGGATGCGCGGATGACCGCCATCAAGGCCCAGACCCTGATCATCGGAGGCGGCGCGATGGGCGTGTCGCTGATGTACCATCTGGTCAAGGCCGGATGGTCCGACGTTGTTCTGACGGAAAAGAACGACCTGACCCACGGCTCTACCTGGCACGCGGCCGGGCTTTGCACGCATTTCGCGCACAACCCCACAATTCAGGAACTGCGCGCCACCTCCGTACGGCTGTACCGCGACATCCTGCCGGGCGAGACCGGGGACACCTGCGGCTTTCACCGCTCGGGCGCGATGCGGATCACGTCGAGCCCGGACCGGATGGACGAGTTCGCGCACGTGGCCGGCCTGTCGCGGTTCACGGGCTACGACCTGCACATGCTGACGCCCGACGATGTCGAGGCCTTGCATCCGCTGGCCCGGACCGAAGGATTGCTGGGCGGAATCTACGAACCCGACGACGGCCATGTGGATCCGACGCTCGCCACCAATGCAATGGCCAAGGTGGCGCGCCGGAACGGTGCCACCATCCTGCGCCATAATCCGGTGACGTCGATCCGACGCGAAGGGGGCAACTGGGCGGTCGAAACCGAGAGAGCGACGATCCGCGCCATGCATCTGGTCAATGCCGCAGGCACCTGGGGCTGGGAAATCGGTCGCATGATGGGCTTGAACATCCCCTCGGTGCCGGTTCTTCACCAATATCTTGTCACCGACACCGTTCGGGCGGTGGCGGAGCGGGTTGCCGCAGGCCTGCCTGAACTGCCGGTGATCCGCGACCCGGAGGAAAGCTGGTATGTGCGGCAGGAACGCGACGGCCTGATCCTCGGCCCTTATGAAAAGGATGCGCAGCCGTGGTCGATCGACGGCTGCCCGCCCGATTTCGGGGCCGACCTGCTGCCGCCTGACCTGGACCGGGTCGAAGACATCATCATGATGGCGATGGAGCGTATCCCGGCACTTGCAACCAGCGGCATCAAGTCAGTCGTCAATGGCCCGATCACTTTCACGCCGGATGCCAACCCCCTGATCGGCCCGGTGCACGGGTTGCCGAATGCGTGGCTGCTGACCGGGTCCAGCATGGGTGTAATGGAAGGCGGCGGGTCCGGCTGGTTCCTGGCCCACTGGATGACCCAAGGTGCGCCGCCGATGGATGCGATGGCCATCGACGGCCGCCGCTTCGGCATCTGGGCCGACCGCGACTATCGCGTCGAAAAGGCCATCGAGTGTTTCGGCCTGCAGTTCGGCGTGCACTACCCGCATGAGGAACGCCCGGCGGCCCGCGGCAAGAGACTGTCGCCGGTCCACGACCTGATGATCGCGCGTGGCGCGGTCATGGGCGCCGTCCATGGGTGGGAACGTCCCAACTGGTTCAGCGACAAAACGGGCGACGAAGCCGTTCCGAGCTTCCGTCGCTCGAACTGGTTCAGCCCGGTTGCGCGGGAATGCGGTACCGTCACGAACGCGGTCGGCCTCGCGGACATGTCCTTCCTTTCCAAATTCGAGGTGAAGGGTGCGGATGCCCGGGCCTTCGTGGACTCGATCGGCGCAAACAGGGCACCCGAGGCTGGGCGGGTCGGCCTGACCCACGCCCTGACCCATGCGGGCGGAACCTGCTCGGAATTCACGGTGGCGGCTCTGGCCAAGGACCACCTCTGCCTGACCTCGGCCGCTGCCGCCGAAGAGATGGACGAGGACCTGCTGCGGGACCGGGCCATCGGTTTCGACGTCACCATCACGCGCGTCACCGACGCGTTCGGCGTTCTGGGCCTGATGGGTCCGAAATCGCGCGAAGTACTGGGCACGCTGACCGACGCTGCGCTGGATGCCGACTTCCCGTGGCTTTCCGTCCGGGAAATCACCGTCGCCGGAATCGCCGTGCGCGCCTTGCGCATCTCGTATGTGGGCGAACTGGGCTGGGAGCTGCACGTGGCCGCCGACCGGATGGCCGAGCTGTTCCTTGCCTTGGAAATGGCGGGCAATCCGCATGGTCTGGGTTTCTTTGGCGCGTACGCAATGAATGCAATGCGGCTGGAGAAAGGCTATCGCGCCTGGGGCAGCGACTTCACGACCGAGCGGACACCGGCGGAATCGGGCGCGGGATTCCTGATCAGGATGGACCATGACTTCATCGGCAAGGACGCGCTGGCCAGGCGCATGAAATCCGAAGACCGGTGGGAGATGGTGCTGCTGGACATCGCAAGCGGAGAGGTTGATCCCTACCATGCCCATGGCGTCGTGCAGGCAGATCGCGTTGTTGGAATTGTCACCTCCGCCGCCTATGGCGGACGCACGAACAAGACCCTTGCGCTGGCCTATCTGCGGGACCGAACCGCGCGCGACGGCCTGGAAGTCGAGATTCTGGGGCAAAGACGTGCGGCGCAGATCCTTGAACAGGTCCCCTTTGACCCCGGCAACGCTCGCATGAAGTGCTGAAACTGGCCCGGCCGGTCGATCGAGCCCGTCTGCGTCATCTCCTGCCCTGCACGATGCGATCCAGGACCATGGCGCACATCAGGATTGCGAGGCCGGCGAGGATGCCCTGGCCCACGGCGGCGTATTGCAGTGCACTGAGCACGTCCTCTCCCAGCCCTTTCGCCCCGATCAGCGACGCGATCACGACCATGGACAAACACATCAGCAGTGTCTGATTGATGCCCGTCATGATCGACGGCATGGCCAGCGGCAGATCGACCTTGAACAACAGGAACCTGGGGCTGGCTCCAAACGAGGTCGCCGCTTCGCGGATGGTTTCGGGCACGCCCGCAATGCCGAGCGCGGTCAGGCGGATCACCGGCGGCATGCCGAACACGAGCGTCGCGACAATCCCGGGCGGCTTGCCGATGCCGAAAAAGGCAATCACCGGGATCAGATAGACAAAGGCAGGCATGGTCTGCATGAAATCCAGCACCGGACGCAGAAAGGCATAGGCGCGCGGCTTGCGCCCGCACCAGACGCCGACCGGGATCCCGATCAGCACGCACAGGAAGGCCGCCGTGCCCAGCAGTGCGACCGTCGCCATGCTTTTCTCCCAAAAGCCCAGTACTGCCAGGTAGGCCAGAGCAGCCCCGGAGAATATGGCGACCCGTGGCCCGGAAACCTGCAAGGCGATGGACAGGATGGCGATCATGACGATGGGCCAAGGGGTGACCACCAGACATGTTTCCATCAAGTCCAGCGCACCGTTGATGACCGCAGTGATGCCCGAGAAGAAAATGCTGAAGCTGTCGGCAATCGCCGCCACGCCACCGTCAATCCCCACAGACATCGCGTTGCGGAATTCGGTGGCGGCGGGAAAGACAGTCAGCCAGTCCGGGACATTTGTCGTGGCAAAGCGGTAAACTGCCAACGGATAGCAGGCCAAGACCAGGCCTGCGGCGAAGCACGCGCGCGCCGCGGGAAGACCGTGGGGCAAGTCGTGGTTTCCCTGCCAGCGGCGGAACCGGGCTGCAAGCCCCGCGTTGGCCAGCGTCGCGACGGCAAGTCGCACTCCCAGGAAAAGCGCCGCACCGGACAGAACATGGGCCGGCGCCTTGGCGCGGTCCGCTTCCGCCTCAGCGCGCGCCCTTTCCGCCGCTGCGGCGATCGCTTCGGCCGAGGACTTCATGCTTTCTCCCAACGTGCTGCCTTCGGCAATTGCAGCCTCGGCTGCCTCCATCCGGTCAGCGGCCTGGGCCGCCAGACGGTCGGCGCGCGCAATGGCCTCGCCCCCGAGGTCTCCGAAAAGACCGATGCATATCAGCACGACGGCAAGAATTTCGACCGCGAAGACGACCCAGAACGCCGCCCAAAGCGACCGGGCTCCCAGCCAGAAAGGTCCCAGCAGCCCGGCCCACAGATTGAATGTCAGGGCAAGCCCGCCGGTATTCGCAATCCTGTCGAAGGCCCGCGCGTAGTAGTCCGCGTTGCGGCCCGTGAACCGCTGAACCAAGGCTGCGAAGCTGTCAGACCTGTGCATGGCCATCAGATCTCTCCCTGAATTCCCTGCAGCAGGCGTGACCGGTCAATCACTCCAACGATGGCGTCCTGACCATCCTTGACGGCAATCGGGCTCTCGGTGTCCGCTGCAAGCTCGATCAGATCCGACAGCGTCGCGGAGACGGACGCGGCGGGAAGCTCTGCCAGAGCGTGCCGGTCGGGGTGGCGGGCCGCCCACTCGGGGGCGTTCTCCATGATCCTGTGCGCGTGCACCACATGAAGGCGCGAGATGTTGGCAACGAAATCCGCCACATAGTCATCCTGCGGACTGGCGACGATTTCCTCGGCCGTTCCGGTCTGCACGATCGAGCCGTCCTTCATGATCGCGATCTTGGTGCCGATGCGGATGGCCTCGTCCAGATCATGGGTGATGAACATGGTCGTCTTGCCCATTTCGCGGCTAAGGTGCAGGAACTGATCCTGCAACTGGCGCCGGATCAACGGATCCAGGGCCGAAAACGGTTCGTCCATCAACAGGATCGGCGGGTCCGCCGCCAGTGCACGCGCCAGACCCACCCTTTGCTGCATCCCTCCCGACAGGCTGGACGGCAACCGGTCGCCCCACCCGTCGAGATCGACCTTCGCCAGCGCCGCCTCGGCCAGCTCGTGTCGTTCATTCAGCGACGCCCCCTGGACTTCCAGCGGAAGCGCAACGTTTTCCCGCACGGAACGATGCGGCAAGAGGCCAAAGTTCTGAAACACCATGCCGATTCGCGCCGCACGGACTTCGCGCAACTCGGACTCGGATTTCGCCAGAATGTCCTCGCCTTCGACCAGCACCCGGCCTGCGGTCGGTTCCAGCAATCGATTTACGTGACGGACAAGCGTTGACTTGCCGGACCCCGACAGCCCCATCACGCAAAAGATCTCGCCCCGGTTGACTGTCAGGCTGGCATTCGAAACGCCCAGAACGCATCCGAATCGCCTCAGAATGTCCGGCTTGCTAACGCCGGACCTGGTCGCCTGAAGCGCCTGTTCCGCCCGCTCTCCGAATATCTTCCAAACACCGCTCAACTCGATCACGGCTTCGTGGGGCATGACTTTCCCTTTGGTGGCTGCACGCCCGATGACCGCTCTCCGGGCGCGCGATCGTCATTGCGCCATCCAACTTGCGATGAGATCGGAATTGCCCTTGACCCACTTCGCCGCGACATCGGAAGGTTCGGCGCCGCTCACGATCTCGAGCGACCAGGCGTTCACGTCCTCCGCCGAAAGCTGGATGTTTTCGAGCAGCGGCACAAGGGCCGGGTGACGCTCGGCCAGCGTGGCCGCCCAGCTCAGGTAAACCGCCGTGTCGGCATAGGCCGAGGCGACGCGCGACCTGGCTTGCCAGTCGGGATCTTCCGCGGGTTGAACCATCACGAATTCATCGGGATTGTGCGGCGGCTCTTCCAGCAGACGGATGTCATAGGTCGCAAAATTCTGGTGTGGCCCGTAGCAATAACCCACCCAGGGCTTGCCCGCTTTCGATGCGGCATCCAGTCCGGCAGTGGCCACCGCCTCGTCAGTTGACTGCAATTCGAAGAAGTCGGCGAAACCGTAATCGCGGGCCCGGATCGACTCGATGTTGGTCGATTGCCACCCCTGCGGACCGATCCAGATTTCGCCCTTGCCGTCGCCATCGGCGTCGAACAGGACCGCGTTGTCAGGATTGGCCAGATCGAAGACGGACTTGATTCCGTGCTCGTCCATGGCGACGCCTGTGACGCAATAACCCTGCACCGCCGCAAAGGACCTTTGCGAAATGACGACCGACTTTTCGCCATCCACGTATTTGTCCACCAAACCCGACTGGTTCGGCAGCCAGGTTTCGGTCCAGACATCAATCTCTCCATTGCCGCGTGCCATGGCTTCCCAGATGACCGGAACGGCGGTCGTGGTGACCATTTCGACTTCAAGGCCCAAGACCTCTTCGATGACGGCCTTGACCGCATGGGCGGTGGCGCGCCCCGATGCGTAGTTCGGATCAGGAATGGACACATCTGCCGCAAGCGCCATTAGAGGTGACAAGGTCACTGCCAAGGTTGAAGTCGGGATCGTGAAAGGTTTCATCAGGCAGCCCTCCCAAAGTTGGATGAAAGAAAGATAGAACAAGTAGCCAGGCTTGTGCCAACATTCTTCGAAAATAAGCGAAACTAATTGATTTCATTAGCCCGGCTGACAGCGCGGCAGCAATTCCCGGTAGCCTGATCGTCTGCCTGCCAATGGCGGTTCCGGGCGGGCGGCATGGCCGGGCCGTTTCCGTTGCGCACGACGGATGGCCGGGCGGCTGCCCGGGTCCAGTGCGTTCGGCGAAGGGTTGGGATCGGCGTCGTTCGAGCGTGGCCTGCTCGACCGGACGGCTATGGCCCAGCGCGGATCAGGCCGACGCAGTCCTCCTTGCCAAGGTCCCCTGCGATCGCGCGATAGAGCGTCTCCCAGTCCGGGATCGCGAATGTCCTGACCAGTTCCCGCATCCTGTTCCAGAGCTTGAGGATGAGCTCCTGATGTTCGCGCGCCTTCCGGAACATCGGGCAGCAATGCTGCTGCACCCGGTCGATCAGGAAGGCGAGCGTCGCGAAGACGTCCGCCAAGGGGTTTTCCCCATGACCGCCATGCCGACATCGGCATGGAGGTCATGTTGCACGCAACATTTGAAGGTCTACCCAAAGGCGACGTCCTCCAGCACCGGTCAGGTGCTGAGCCACCCCGGGCGGCACTCGCACAAGACCGCGAACACCAACCACCGGCTTGTCGACTTCGACGGCCAGAGCGTCCCCTTCCGGTAGCGCGACTGCGCCCGCGGCAACAAGGTCAAGGTCATGCGCCTCGACGCCGACGAGTTCATCCGCCGGTCTCTCCTGCATGTCCTGCCGAGAGGATTCACGCGGATCCGCCACTACGGGCTGCTTGCCAGCCGCTGCCGCGCCGCCAAGCTGGCCCGGTGCCGGCAACTTCTTGCCCAGCCGGATCCCGAGCCGTTCAAACCGGAATCCGTGCCTGAGATGATGCTGCGCCTGACCGGGAAGGACATCACCGTCTGCGACAAGCGCGGGCACGGTCCGCTATGGCAGATTCCCGTTCCGAAGGCGTCGCCGAAGACCGCCTGGCGGACACCCGGGCCAAGGCCTCCGCCATGACGACGGCCTCTCGCCAGACAATCCGCGTCCGACCTCGGTCCGACGTCGCCCGGGACAGCATGCTGCTGTCCGAACCCTTCCAGCGATGGCGAATCCCGTCTTCGGGTCCCCCGTTTCAGGCTGACCACTGTCCGGATCCGGTCGAAACCATCGCAGCGGCATCGCCAGAGCGAGGGGTGAACAGCATTGCCCGGGTGCACTAAAACGCACCGGGGCCAATAGGAATCCCATAGAGCACCAACCTCGGGCGCGCGCGGCTCAGCTCATCGCTTTTACAGGCCGTGCTGCGCACGACCCATAAAGGCCAAATCGAAATGGTAAGCTTACCATCTGCTCAGTTCGTCGATGCGGTCGGCGATCCGCTGGGCCGGCTCGCGCAGCTGGTCCACCGTCCAGTCGGCGGCGTAGCCCTCCGTCACGTCCGACGGACGGGCGTGGTTCACCAGCCGCTTCGTCAGCGAGCGCGGCAGCATCAGTTCGCGCTCGGCCACCGTGATGAAGGCGTTGCGCAGCCCGTGGAACCAGAAGCGGGTCCCCGCCGCCTTGCCGATGTCCTCGTAGAACCGCGCGATGTCCGCGACATG
>JAJDVJ010000119.1 GCA_022826205.1 Silicimonas sp.
ACGCCCATGCCGCAACAGCCGCCAATGACCTGCACGCCTCGTCCTAGCCATGATTGCGCATGGTTCGCATAGGTATCCGGCTGAATGGTGTTGTCGAAAATGCAGACGTGACCTTCCCATCGTGCCGAATGCGCATAGACCCCGACTGGTCCCGGCCAACGCTCTTGAATGACGTCGAGACAGGCGTCGATGTCCTCCACCTCCGTGTGCATGATGTTCACGAGCGGAACCTCACGTCCGGCAAGAGCGTCGAGGGCATCAGCCAATTCGCCGCCTCGCAAGAGCGTCATGGCACCGGAGGGAGCCCGCTCGCAAGACAGTCCGACCCATACCGGCAATCCGCTTGTTCGGGCCGCCTCGTGCACGACCAGCATGCTGTCGATGTCCACCATCATTTCCAGCATCAGCAGGTCTGCGCCTGCCTTGGCCATGACCGCTGCCTGTTCTTCGGCGTTGCCGCGCAGGTCTTCAGGTTCCGGCCAATTTTCCGTAAAGGACCAGTACGAAATGCCCCCAGACACCAAGACGTCCGGAGCCGCCATGCGATCTCGCGCCTCCCTGGCCAGCTCGACGCTTCGGCGGTTCAACTGTTCAAACTGATCCTCGACCCTCGCATCAACTAGCACGTGCCGATGCGTGGCAAACGTGTTCGATATGACGATTTCTGCGCCTTCGCGAATGTAATCCTCATGAACCGTGCGAAGAATGTCCGGATGGCTCAATGCGCCGCCTCCGTTCCAGGCGTTGTCCAGCTGGGGAACGCCGCGTCTCTCGATTTCCGTACCTGTTGCGCCGTCAATGAGAATCCGTTCGCCCTCATCAATGCGCTTCATCAATCGTTCGTAGCGGTTCATTGGCGTTCCTTCGTCGGTTTTCTGCCGCGGGGTCGGAGCGGCGCGGATTCGTGGATTGATGAATTCTGCGAGAATTATGCTTGTCAGAATCTGACCAGTTTTCTGACCGTCTTCGAGTCCTCCGGCCCCCGGCCACATGTGCCAGTGCTCAAGCGCTAGCCTGGCGCGCTGCGCAACGCGCGCAACCGCGGTTACATAGCCCCGGCGAAATCAGGCTGGTTGGGAAAATAGTCCTCGATTCCGCCTTCCCGGTATACGTCTGCTGTACAGCAGTGCAAACCTCCCCCGAACGCATACGCGTCACGAAGATCCACTTCAACGACTTCCATTCCGAGACGGTCGAGTTGCTCCGCCTGATGGACCTCCGACTTCTCCACGCAAACGGTCTTGGGATCAAGCACGAGGACATTCATCGACAGCCACGTCGACGAATAGCAAAGCGGCGGAGGCGAATTGTGGGCGGGGCGGGCAGCATCGACGATTTCCCAATCGTTTCTCGTGAACAGTGCTCGCTGATCATCCGGCAAACGGCGTTCGGGATTGTTCAGGATGAGACCCGGCCTGATTGGCGTGAAGGTCGCATCAATATGGATCGGGTACGGGTCTCCCGGGAAATTGGTCGCATGTACCCTGTGTTCCGGAAAGTGGCGCCGAATCCATTCGATTCCCCTTAGGTTGGTCGTGAACCCGTGCTGAACAACGAGGTCCTTTCCGAATCGCAAGACATCTGCGGCGTCGAATAGCGGTTCCTCCTCCGTCGTCACGAAGTATTTTTCTGCGGTCCACTCCAGCCGGGTCTCAATGCTGATATCTCCGGAAAGGTAGTCGGTGCGATAATCGCTGTCGGTCAGCCTCGGTTTTGGTGCAGCCTCGTGCCGGAAGTTCTGGTCCTCCTCCCAGTACCTCGTCAACAAGGGACGGTAGCACAGGTATTCGAACCAGCGGCAACGATAGGACATCGTCGCTTCCAGGATTTCATTCCCGACCGTCAGCAGGACATCGCGGGGTGGCATGCATCCGAACCCACTGCCGGTTTCGAAGTCGGGAGTGACTACAGGTTGGGAAAAGTCTATCGGAGTCGGGCGGTCAACCCTGATACCGCGACTACGTAGCGTTTCTGCGAACGCATCAAGCAGTTCGTTGCCACGGTCGATCATGTCTTGGGGTCGTTTTCCCCATTGCCCCCTCATGTCGGAGTCCTCTGGGACCTTGGCTTCGAGGGCCGGTTCCGGCGGCGGAATATGACAATCCGTTGCGTATCCGACTATGACGTGCTTGAGCGGGTCCCATTCGTTCCAACTGTTGACCTGCGTCCTTTCCGGTGACCATTTCACGGTTTTCATCCTGTGCAGGCGACCTGCAAGGTCGCGGCCGTTCTCGATGATCGATTCGGCGGCGGTCGACGAGCTTCGCAACCGCATGGCGAGTTGCCAATCTGCCGAATCCGATCGTGAAACATTTGGCGACCGCTCCGGCAACAGTCAACTGCATCGGGCTTGGCACGCGACTGCATTTGGTGAAACGACCGAATCAGTCAGCTGGAGCAGGGCACGGGATCTGGATTGCGCATTCGCGCATATCCCGGCGCTCGACGCGGTGGCGGCGCCCGCTAGCGGTAGTCACGGGTCTCGCCGATGCGCCAAGTGCAGAGCGCAAGGAACCGCGAGCCGAGGTTCGAACGGCGCCCTAGAAGCGACAGGCGGACGTTGTTGGCGACCAGGCGCAGCCTCCCGTACTGGTCGCGCGGGCGCCATCCGATCCAGGCGTCGCGCGCGCCGCACTTGAGGGCCGCCGCCGAGAAGGCGGCCATCGCGGGCCACGCGCCGCTGCCGTCCTGGGCCGCGTACCAGACGGCCTGACCGATTTTCCACGGCGCGCAGAGATAGTGTTGCTCGAACATGAGCGCGAGGAAGCGCAGCTCGTCTTCCGGTGCCATCGGCGCAACGGTCAGCCACGCGAGTTCCATCTCAGCCCCTTGGTTCGCCTTCGGCCGGGAGACGTCATGGACGGCTTGAAAGGGAGTGTTAACTGGTTCAGGAATACCCATGGAGGAGGGGCCGATCATCCACGGAAATCCTCGCTCTGCTTCCAGCCTCCGGCTCACTACTTCCGTCGGAATGTTTCACATGCGCGGTTTGAGCAGAATTCCTGCAGAGTGCAGCGCTCCATGATGCAACCGTCCTCCACGATCGTCATCCGGCCAACCGTCTTGAATGCTCCGTCGGAATTGTAGCTGCGTTTCAGTTCCGACACCGGTGTCGTGCGTGCCAGTCCCAATTCCGATTCGTGCCGCAAGTCAGATTTCAATCCAGACCGATCCGGCTTCGATCTTTACGGGATAGGTTGCGAGACTGATGCAGGCGGGCGCGCGCTTGGCCTCCCCGGTGCGATAGTCGAATGTTGCGTTGTGCTTCGGGCATTCGATCTCGTAGTCCATGACAAGACCGTCTGCGAGATGGGCTTGCTCGTGCGTGCAAAGCCCGTCCGTGCAGAAATACTCGTCATCGGGACTCCGATAGACAGCAAAGGTGCGGTCTCCGTGATCGAATCGGACCAGGTCCTCTGCTTCGACATCGTTTGCGCCACAAGCACGTATCCAGTTGGGCATCGCTTCACTCCGCTGCAATGACGGGTCGCTCGTAGGTCGGCGTAGTGCCGGCGCCCGCAGGCAATTGGCGTCGGATATAGTAGTTTGGGTCGGATTGCTGGCGCAACACGGCGGGGACCATTTCGCGGTAGCAGGCCCAAAGCGACCTGTAGGCGGGCGGGCAGTCCGCCTTGATCGCCTCGTGCAGCGCCGGAAGATTGTAGAACGGCACCATCGAGTACATGTGATGTTCGACGTGGTAGTTCATGTTGGAATAGATGAACCGAAAAATCGGGTTCAGACAGACAGTTCGGGAATTCAAGCGGTGGTCGGGGACGTCTTCGGCAAGACCCGCATGCTGCGTTGTTGCCAGGACATGGTGCAGCCACGACCCATAGAAGGTGGGCAGGCCAATCAGGACGAGCGGCAGCCAACTCTGCAAGGCAATAGCCGCAAGCCCGACCAAGGCGAGCACCATCAGTTGCGCCCGAGATGCCGCGAAGGTCTTTGGCCACTCACTTTCCGGAAGAAAGTTCTTCTCCGCGTCCGTCAAGTTTCCAATGGAGATGCGGACCATTTTCCCCAACTCCTTGGTGATTGCGGGAATGTACAAGAGGTTCAGCACCCAGTCACGGACCGACGGAGGACGCGGGAAGGCGATCTCGGGATCGCGACCGACGATGATGGTTTCCGAATGATGCCGCGCGTGGCTCCAGCGCCAGAGATGCGGGTTTCTAAGCGACATGAACGAGGCAAGGTGATAGAACGCGTCGTTCAGCCAGCGCGTCTTGAACGGTGTGCCATGCCCGGTTTCGTGCCAGCGAGAATCCGCGCCTGAGCCGTAGAAAACGCCGTAGATCAGTGCCATCGGCCACGCCCAAGCCGTTCCCCAGACCGTAACCAGCAGCGCGCCAGTCGCAACGACAAGCGCTAGCCAGAGTGCGTAGTTGGTGAGCGCCTGCAGATCCGAGCGTTTCATGAGTTCCTTCAGCCGCTTGCGCGGAACGGGAGACGCATACCACTCGGCATTGCAAAATGAGGCTTTGGCGTTCGGTTCGGTGAGCGAATAGTCGCGGTAACCGGCATTGTGCATAGTGTGCTCCCTTTAAGGGCCTTCGAATTTCATTGCCGCGACGAGGCTTTCCAATCAACTCCCGCATTGATAGTTTTTATCAAACCTATCAAAATCTATCGGTTCCAAGAGAGGGTCTATCAGATGGGCGAGCGACGCGTCACTATGGCCGACATTGCCAGTGCGGCCGGTGTCGGAATCGCAACCGTTGATCGCGTGTTGAACGGGCGCACCAAGGTTCGCCGGACAACCGCCGAGAGGGTCCTGGAAGCCGCGTCTCGGCTTGGCTACCACGCGACGGGTCTGATTGCGGACCGCATCGCTGGTGCGCACCCCTTTTGCAGGCTCGGATTCATACTGCAGAAGGAGAGCAAGGCGTTTTATCGGACGCTGCACAGCGCGATCGAAACTGCAGCCGGGGCCAGGGCTGACACCCGGGTCTCTACCGAGGTGGCCTTCGTGGATGCGCTGTCCCCAGATGATCTCTCAAGTCGGATCGTTGACATGTCGGGAAAGCTCGATGCGCTCGGAGTAGTTTCAATTGACCACCCGAGCGTGACTTCGGCGATTGACGCCGCGAAAAAGACGGGCTGCCGCGTCTTTTCAATGCTCAGCCCGCTGAGCGCGCCTGTCGAAGGCCACATCGGCATAGATGGGCGCAAGGCGGGCCGTGCCGCCGGCTGGCTGATGCGCAGGTATCTTTGGGAAGGAGAGGTGGGCATCCTTGTCGGTTCGCACCGCTATCTGGGCCACGAGGCACTGGAAGTTGGCTTCCGGAGCTACATGCGTGAACATGCCCCGGATGTGCAATTGAAGGAGTCCCTTGTTTACCTGGACGATGCGGCCGTCGCCTACGAGGCGGCGTCAGAGCTGTTGCGGCGCGCACCTGACCTGAGCGGATTGTACCAGTGCGGTGGTGGGGTAAGGGGTGTCCTCAAGGCGTTGCAGCATGACGGGCGTGCCGGGCGGATCGTCTACATTTGTCACGAGATCAATGCGGCATCGGAAAGCGCATTGCTCGATGGAACAATTGCCGCGACGATTGCCACTCCGATCGAAAGCGTTGCGTCAAGGACCATTGACGCGATGCTGCTTGCTGTCCAGGGCAAGCGGCAGATGCCAGGCACGGCGCTGGAATTCAGGATAATCACACCCGAAAACATATAGGATTTTCATCGGGACCAGTTCGCGCTGGATGGAGAAAGTGACATCCCGACGATATTTTCCCGGGTCACAACGCTGATCGGCAACGGCCGCAATGTCGCGGGCCGGTTCTCGAGGTGGGCGATCATGGCGTCCGTTGCCGATGCTGCAACATCACGCATGTTGAGGTGGAGCACGATGTCCATTGTTCCGTCGAGAAGGTAGGACTGCGTCCGCTCGGTCAGGTTATGTCCGATGAAGACAAGTTCGTCCGCAACTTCGACTTCGCGCATTGCACGCGCAATGCCTTCGCTTCCCCCTCCCACGTTGTAGATTCCCACGAGATCTGGATGGCGGTCCAAGGCCTCCCGAACAACCCTGTAGATTTCTGACGCGTCGTCGTGCCCGTTGATGACAACCGCATTGCTGATATTGGGAAAGCCGCTGCGCAAGGCGGCGCGAAAGCCCATTTCGCGATCCTCATGGATGCGATAGAGTTGACCGCCCGTTACAATGGCCACGCTTCCAGTCTGCTGGGCCATCCGACCCATCAGAAAGCCGGCGGTCCGCCCCGCGGCGCGATTGTCGACGCCTGCAGTTCCTATCAAGTGCCGGTTGGCAAGGCCCGACAAAAGGCCGAGCGTCGGGATGCTCAAACTGTGAAGATAGTCCACCGCATTGTGCACGCGCGGATCTTCCAGAGCCTGGAACGCCACCGCATCGAGGCCATGCCCGGCACAGGCGCGAAGTTTTCGGGCCAAGAGGGCAGGCTGCATTTTCTTGGTAAAGACACACTCGATCGTTGCATGACGCAGCGCGCCAAATTCCTGGAAGCATTGACCCAGGTACTCTGTGGACGCCCCGGCAAGCTCGGGCAGCAGTACCTTCAAACGCCACGGATTCTTGCCCGGCCCGGCCGGGATTCCTTGTTCAATGGCGGCCTTTGCCTGCTCGACACGCTGGCGGGTCTCTACACGGACCCCCTGCCGGGCATTCAGCACCCTGTCCACGGTGGCAGTGCCGACGCCCGCGCGTCTGGCGATTTCCACGACAGTGGCACGCTTGACCGGGATGGGGACAACTTCCATGATTGTTGAGTTCACATCAGAGCACATCAAAGTCAATGAGTGATCCTCCAATTTGATGCGAATTTAGCATCAATATGCATCAGCTGATGTGTTTCTTCTTGCCCTGAAGTACGTCCTTGTGAATTCGTATTGCCACTCAAGACGAGGCATTGGCCGAACGAAACAGGGCGCAACCTGGCCATTGGGCCGACGCTTTCGTCGACACATGGAGGATCATATGACGACAATGGCAAAATACTTGGTTGGCGCAGCCGTTCTCGCGCTGACTGCAATTCCGGCAACGGCGCAGGATCACAAGCTGCGCATCCAGACCCACTTCAGCGCTGAATCCACGCCCGGGCAATTGATCCAGCGATTCATTGATGAAGTGCAGACCATGACCGGTGGCGCGGTCGAAATCCAGATGCACTACTCGTCCGAAGTCGTCGCCCAGAACGAGGTGATGAGCGCGGCAAGCCAGGGAATTCTTGACTGCGACATGGGCGGGATCACCGGCAACGTCGGCAAGGACGCGGGCTGGATGCTCGCCGGCGACATC
>JAJDVJ010000130.1 GCA_022826205.1 Silicimonas sp.
GAAAGGCAGGCGATCAGCCCAGATCACAACTGCAATCTCGCCTGAACAGCCCGTGACAAGAGTGGCCTGCCTGAGGTCACCACTCGGCCGGGGTTTCGCTGCCGCTGCCCGTTAGCTTTGCAGCCAAATCGCGAAATGCTCCGGGCAGGCCACTCAGAACGGAATCTTCGAACTTCAATCCGAGGTGTCGGGTCACGATCCTTGCGACCAATTTCGCCTGTTGCTCATCGCGTGCCCGCTTTGCCGGATCACGGGTCGGATCGTTCTCGACTATCCACTGCTTCTGGAGCGCAAAGACCCTCGGATCTAGGGTCACGATGCGGAGGGGCAAACCTCGTTCATCGAAGGCCATGGCCTCGAACTTGGGAGCATTCAGCAGCCAGCGGCTGCTATCCGTTGTCGTGCCAACAAGATCATCCGGGTCGTCCGAAAGCCGGGCCTGCCCCTCTCGCATGATCCGCCCGTGGTCTTGGGACTTGACCAGGTCCACGACGTACCCATCCTTGTTGGCAACTGTGCAAGTCCGGCCGCTGGACCTTTGAAACGAGCGATCCACGGATTGAAGTGCGCCGACAAGGCGCCGCTTCGTCGCACCTCCCGACATGACGAGACGTCGGCGAGCATCGAGGAGTACATCAACATCCCCCGTCGCCAATGGCCCGGACTCTATGCGCACCGCCGCCTTGGCCTCATAGGCGAAGAGAGCATTGGTTCCGAGCACGATCAAGGATGTGCCAAGCCATCCGAGATCATCCAGCTTTCGAATGACACGAGCGGTGAGTTGCGGAACGCGACCCAGTCCCCTGGCACGAAGTACCACGGAGCGGTCTTCCAATTGTCCCCGCAAGCTCTTGATCTGCTCCTCGACCCTAGATTTCCCTGCCAGAAATGCTTCCAGCTTGGCTTCGGTCTCGGGGCTGCGGCGACCGAAGGATTTTCTTGTGGAACTGGAGTATGGTCGGCGGATGAGGTATTCGGCATCTCCACGTTGCTCGAACTTCATCGAACCGCCATAGCTGTGCTTCGCCTCCGCCTGGGCTCGACGCAAAAGCTCGTAGCGATCCCGAGCATCCACGGCATCGCGAATGCTGTCTCCATCTAACTGGATGATATCACTCATTTTTGCCAATCCAGTCTTGTTTTCTATCTATTATTGGCAAAACTTTTTTATGTCAATGTGTTACAATCAAAAATAGGCCTTTGCACCACAGCTATGACCAATCCTAGGGAACGGCATTCTTGAAAATTGGCCCTTGGCAAGTCGTCGAAACACATCCATGTCTTCCATCATGGCGTTCGGCGTATTCATCCACCGGACAGATTCGATCTACGACGACGTTCCGTCACGGCAATATCAGTTTCCAAGGCAATACCTTTCCCGCGCCCGGCAGTGTGAAGGGGATTGGGTCGTCTATCTTGAACCAACCAAGGTCAGGAGCACCAAGGGCTACTTTGCCGTTGCCAAGGTTCAGGAGATCATCCAAGACCCCAACCATCAGGACATGTTTCTGGCCTTGATCGAACCGGGCACATACCTCGACTTCGGGGATCCGGTTCCTTTCCGGGAGCATGACTCGATTCTCGAACAAGGGCTTCTCAATGACCAAGGCAGAATGTCTGGCCGCGCCCAGGCTGCGGTCCGTACGTTGTCTCCAACGGACTTCGCCCGGATCGTTGGACGAGGCCTCGGACGCGATGAGGACGTCCCACCCCGTATCGACCCCGGCCAGTCAGCATACGAACTCCCCGGGGCCCGACAACCAATCCAGCACTTGAATGCCCGTGATCGGGTGAACCAGATCACAAGCCGCGTCATACGGGATCGAAACTTCCGGAAGTCCGTGCTCCGTGCATATGACAAGCGTTGTGCGATCACTGGACTCCAGTTGATCAACGGTGGTGGCCGCGCCGAAGTCGAGGCCGCCCACATCATGCCGGTCGAACACGACGGTCCGGACATTGTAAGCAACGGCATCGCCCTTTCCGGAACCGCCCACTGGATGTTCGATCGCGGACTGGTTGGGCTTGCGGAAGACCTGACTATCTTGGTTTCTCGCCAAACCAACGATCCTGACACCGTATGGTCGATGATCAATGAAACAGGGCGATTGATTGCGCCTGAACGGACTTCGGAATGCCCGAGAAGCGAATTCGTGCAATGGCATAGAGAGAACTGCTTCAAGCAGTAGTTTACCTGTCGCGCCTGCACGGAACCCGTTGGTCACGGAGGACCAAATGCGCGATCGAAGACGAAGAGCGGGTGCGGTGCAACATGCAGGCAAAACAGTCTTCTCACAGAATGGAAGGATCAGAACTTGCCCGCTCGGGCAACAATTCTGACCGAACTCAGTAGCTGTCCCGCGACGTCACGAACCGCCTCGAAGCGGAGCGCATCTCAGGCCAAATTCGCAGACATTCAACATCATTTTAGATACTTGTCGGCCAGGCTTCGAAACAAATTAATGAAGCCATTGTTCCGTGCTGTGCCGTCAGCTTCGCCCATTCTGGTGATGTTCCAGCCAACATAGGTCGCGGAACGGAGTGCAAGAAACAAATCGAGCGCCGCAACGTCCAACGGACGGATGGAATGATATCCTTCGATCAAACCATTCTGCAATTGAGGATAGTCTGCCATAGACATGAGTTTCAGCAGAGCGGTCGCCACGTCAAAAAGTCGATAGCCGAAGCCGCCATCGTCAAAGTCGATCAGTCTCAGTGCATTGCCGTCGACCAGCACATTGCCGGCAACAAGATCAGCATGAACCAGTCCGTACTCGAGCGTTGGTCCGATCTCTTCAAGCTTGTCAGACGCCGCATGCCGAAACCTTTCAGACAAGTCTCGATCTGCAGCGGTCAATTCCGGGTTTTCCCAAAACCTGTCCCAGAGCGGTGCTTGGCCCAGCAAACCATCCCGGTCCCAGTGGACGCGGTCAAAGAACTGTGGCGGGCACCATGCGTCGGACACCTGATGAAGCCGTGCCATTTCCCGACCGAGAGCAAAGAGGAGAGAGCGACGATCCTCGCGCGCGCAACTTGCCAGCGCATCGTCCAGCGTCCGGCCCTTGAGCCAGGTCAGGACATCCACCTGTATCCCGTCGATGTGAGCCAGGTATTCGCCGCCGACCGTGCGAGCCGGCGACGGGACCGAAAGTCCACCCTCCGCCGCAGCCGCCATCCACGCGAGTTCAGAGCGAAGTTGGGCATCACTGCGGTAGCCTTGTCGGTGGAATCGCAGCGCGAAGTGGCCCCGAGCGTCCGAAACTTCGTAGACTGCGTTTTCTCGGGAAGCGACCAGTTTGTATCGCGCTCCGGTCATACCCCATTGTCGCAGCGACCTTTCGACTATGTCATTCATGCGTCCAGCGGAACTTGGCTGAGCACCTCGTCAAGCGTGTCGAAAAGCAGATCCGCATTCGCGATGGAAAAGGGCATAGGCGGTCGGATTTTGAGGGTGTTCTTGTACCTGCCTAGCTTGGAATGTATGATCCCGCGCTGACGCATGGCGTTGATGACGCGATCGGTGAATCTGCTGGCAGGCTGCTTGGTTGACCGGTCTGCCACCATCTCGGCGCCAAAGATCAATCCCGAGCCGCGCACATCTCCAATGACGTCGTGTCGGTCCTTTAGGGCCAGAAGTCGAGACCGCGCATATGCACCAACCGTTTTGGCATTCGCGACCAGATCGGCCTGTTCCAACTCTTCCAGAACCGCCATGGCCGCGGCACAGGATACTGGATTGCCGGCAAAGGTATTGAAATAGCGATACCCTTCGCGGAACTCGGCCACGATATCCGCTTCGGCCACCACGGCGCCAACGGGGTGCCCATTGGCCATCGGTTTGCCGAGGGTCAGAATGTCCGGTACGACACCCATCTTCTCGTGGGCCCAGAGATGTGTACCGGTGCGCCCGAAACCCGATTGCACCTCGTCGCAGACCAAGATGCCGCCCGCCTTGCGCACCAATTCGGCGGTGGCGTTCAGCCAGCCGTCGGGATTGTCGGGAAATCCTTCGTTCAGAAAATACGGGCAGACGATCAGGGCGGCAAAACCAATCCCGTCATGTTCAATCTCCTCGATCTTGTGCGCCACGGCGGATGCAAAACGCGTTCCGTTGGGATCGGCGTGACGATAGCTGTCCGGCGCTTCGACAAATCGCAGATACTGATCGAGCCCGAAGCCGACGGTTGGCGCGTTGGATCGGCTCAGTTGGCTCACCAGCGACGTGTTGCCGTGATACGTGGCGTCGGTCGCAATGATCCCGCGCTTTCCGGTCACGGCCTCGGCCATGCGCAAAGCGATGTCATTGGCTTCGGACCCGGTGCAAGTCAGAATGGCGGTATTGAGCGAGGGTGCCATGGTCCCTGTGAGCCTTTCGACATAGTCGAGGATTCCGTCGTGCAGGTATCTGGTATGCGTGTTCAGCGTACTGGCTTGACGACGGATCGCCTCAACGACACGCGGGTTACAGTGCCCGACATGCGGCACGTTGTTGTAGCAGTCGAGGTATTTTCGCCCGTCGGCGTCCCAAAGCCAAACGCCCTCACCTTTCACGAAATGGACCGGATCATCGTAAAAGGTCGATACATTCGGCCCCAAGAGTCGGGCGCGATCGTTGACCAGCTCACTTTGTGTGCGTGCCAATTTTGAAATCACCTGTCCCGTTGCGATGACGTGACCCCCGGAGAGAGATTCTAAAGTGTTCTCAAATCACACGAAATGCCTCAGTCGCGCAAGATTGTGCCGTGCGGACTGCAGTAGAACTCGAGTCGCGACTTGATCGGGTAAGGATCGCCCGCGACCTGCACCTCGAAGCCGCCTGCTTCGATCGACATGCCGACAACCGGATTATGTCGTGTTTGCGTCCGAAGGATTTGATTTTCCTTTCTGCCGTCGTTTTCGGCATAATCACCTGCCTTCCTGATCTTCATTCCCGCTGCGCCCTCGCCCGAGCGGGTTGGCGGCGCGGATTCGAGAGGCGGCAGGATCGTTTCGGCGTCCGGCCCGCAGGCATCCGCCCAAATCGTGCAATCCTGTCTGTTCCAGCTTTCACCAATGGAGGAACGACAATGGTGCAATCAGACTCATCCGGAATCCCGCTGCCGAGGAAGGAGATGCCGGACTGGCTGCATCTTCTGCGCAGTGCATTCCTGGCCTCGCTTCTGTCGCTTGGCCTGAAGACCAGCACCGTCAGGATCTACGCTCCTGCCGTCGATTGGCTTTGCGCCGAAGCGGGGCGCAGAGGGCTGACGACGCCGGACGACGTTGACGGGTCGCGGTTCTTGCGCAGGTCCGGGAGCCGCTGCCGGCGCGGCTTTCGTTTCACGGTCGGCGCAATTGGGGCTCGGTCCTGGGTCGCACCATCGCCGATCATCGCCATCGTTCGATCTCTTTCGGCGCCAGATGCCGCGCGGCCATCGCCGAAGGCGCCGCGGTCCTAAGCGCCGTCGGCAGCGTCATCTCGGACAATGGCCTCGGATGACCGGTCTTCACATCCGCCAGAAGTCCGAACGCCGTCGCGGTCTGGAAACCTCCCGGAAATCTTCGAGTGGCCGTTGACGCATTTCAACCGATACATCTCTCCATCCGATGTGGGCGTCACTTCGAAAACCCCGACATCCGAGTGGCCTCCCACGTGCGCGGTCATGTCGAAAGACTCCCAGCGTTTGAAATCCTCTTCTATCTCGTCGGCCAGCGCCCGCTGGACATTCTCGGTCCCAGGGCGACGGATCAACGCCATCATGTGTTCGACCGAAATTAAGGGCACAAAGGCAAACTCACAAAGAATCGGTGGCATTGGCCTTGACCTCCATCGAATGGCGTGGGCTTTCCAAGGGAGCCGACAATCACGGCGCTTCCGGTTCATCAGACGCGTTTCGGTGATTTGTCGCCATCAGGAGGCCGGATACCAGGATCACTGAGATTCCCAGCCATGCCAGCGCATTTGTCGTCGTTCCCCAGAGAAGGAATGCCCAGAGGCTGGCAAAGATCAGGAACGAGTATTCGAAGACGGCCACGACGGCCGGGGTGCCGATTCGGTAGGCTTGGGCGATCATGGTGACGGCAATCACCGCGCCCGCGGCCTGCATCAGGGTCAGCCGCAGGAAGCGCAAGTTTGGCGCTGTCCAAGGCTGCGACGTGAAGCTCTCTCCCGGCCAGAATGCAACCACGCCCAGCATGATCAATCCGACAATGGCAAAGGTTGCAAATATACCGATTGCAAGGGTCACCGGGTTTTCCCCGGCACACCAATGCCGGGTCAGCATCATGCCCAGCCCGTAGAAGAATCCTGCCGCCAGCGGCATCAAGGAGAATGCGGTCAGGTTCGTCAATTCGGGCTGCAACAGCATGAGAGCGCCCGTGAAACCCAGCAGAACCGCAAAGGCGCCCATCATTCCCAAAGGCTGACGAAACAGGATGACTGTCAGCAGCGCCACCCAAAGCGGTGCGCTGAACAGTCCCGCACCTGCCTGGGCCACCGGCAGCGTCGCCAGCGAAGCGAAATAGATCAAGAGCCCCAGAGTGACGAAGAGACTCCGTCCGATCAGCCTGCCGAGATTGACGGGACGCAGCGATTTTCCCGTCGCCCTTCCAATGATCAGAAGCAGGGGAATCGCGAACAGCGTGCGGAACACCTGAAACTGCCACAGCCCGGCCTCCTCCGCCACCGAGACAACGAAGTTGTCGACAAAGCTGAGGATCGCCGAGGCAATCAGCGCGAAGCCGATCGCGGACAGGTTTCGGGTAGGGTGCATCGGGCTCAGGCCTGGGCGTCCATTGCCGCAAGAACCGCGTCGATCGAGCGGATCGCGCCGTGCTGCAGGTACTCCATCGCGTTGAGCGATGCCTGATGCGCGGCAAGGCTGGAACCGGCCACGCAATCCTCGACCACGCGGCAGAAGTAATCGCCCTGGTGGCCGTCAACGAAGGTGTAATGCACGCAGACATCGGTCAGTCCGCCGGTCAGGACAAGCGTTTCGGCCTTCAGCCCCTTGAGCAGGAATTCCAGGTCGGTGCCATAGAAGGCGGAATAGCGGCGTTTCTGAATCTTGTAGTCGTCGGCCAGGATGCCAAGCTGTTCCACGGCCAGATCGGTCAGCGGGTTGTTGTCGAGGCAATGAACCTCCTCGTCGCCATCGGTTTCGCGACCCATATCCACCATGGCGGCACGGCCTTCGATCAGGTCACGTTTCTTCTTGCGGATCTCAGTCATTGGTTTCCCTTTCAGTCATGAATTTGGATGAGGATCGTCACTGGTGGTCAGGCGGCAGCAGCTGTGGCCTTGGGCCTGGTTGTCTCTCTCGGGCGCAAATTAACGAGATTGCATTCTTCGGTATATCTGAAGGCTAGCCTCGATTGCCAACTCAACGGAATGATGTGCACCCGGGATTTCAAAAGAAGCGTATCCTGAGGATCCGGTTTCCGAGCCACGGGATTGGCTGGGCGAACTGATCTCCCCGAAAACGTGCGAAAGGCAGGAGCGGGTTGTTGGCGCGCCGTCCCAGGGTACGGCTGCGGAGTTCCGGCATCACGTGTTACAACAGCGGCGACATC
>JAJDVJ010000044.1 GCA_022826205.1 Silicimonas sp.
GCCGATCGTCTCCACTGACACCATCTCCACTGCCTCGCTGATTCGTTGCGAGGCAGGCGTTTCCACCTGATCAGGGGTGGGTCAAATTTCGACGCGAATCACCCCCCGAAGTGGGTCAATTTTCAACGCGATTCCACACCCCTGCCCTGCGGGCGAGCAGGACGAAGGTCTGGGTCAGATATTCCGGACGCATCGGCTGGCCGGATGCGAGCACGAACAGACACTCGCCGGGCCCGCCCTTCCGCCTCCGCGCCACGAGGTATTCGTCGAGGGCACGCCGGGCGCTCTCGTGCAGGGGCACCAGGCGGTCCCGGCGGTTCTTGGCGTTCCTGACCATGAGCCCGTCCGGTCCCAGGTCGTCCAGCAGCAGCCCGGTCGCTTCCGAGCGCCTCAGCCCGGTGCATGCGACGAGGCCGATGATGAAGTGGAAGGTCAGCGGGGTGAGCGACCCTGCCGGCGGCAGTGACAGCGCCTCCGCCATGATCTTCCGGATCTCCTCGGGAGACGGAATGCGCGGCGGCGGCCGGTGCCGTCGCGGCCTGCCCAGAGCGTCCGGGTGGGGCACCTCGTGGCGGTCGTCCCCGACATGGAGGAAGACGGCCAGCCCGCGGATGATGCGCAATCGCCTTTGGGCCTCGCTGACCGACGCTGTCGTGCGGGCCCAGCCCAGGACACTGTCTCCACGCACGAACCTGTCGCCCCGGGCGTCGGCAAACTCGGCGTAACGGATCAGGACCCGCTCCTGTCTCTTGAACGACAGGCCCAGCGCCTTCTTGCGGGCGACGTAATCCCTCACATGATCCGTCATGGTCATCGGGCCTCTCCCTCGAAAGGCCAGGGCTGCGCCAGTTCCCGGAGCATCCGGACGTCGACGCGGGCATAGATTGCGGTCGTGTCGGGGGACCTGTGCCTGAGAAGGGTGCCGATGGCTTCAAGGGGGGCGCCGTCGCGCAGGAGATTTGTCGCCGCCGAGTGCCTGAACAGGTGCGAAGATGCCGGACCGACGCCCCGGATGCCGGCCCGCTGGATTGCACGGCCGACGATGGAACTGCTGATGCCGCTGCGCGTCAGGGGGAGGTGCGGTGCCCTGATGCGGAGAAACACTTTCCTCTCGTCGCTGCGTGGCCGAGCCTTCAGGATGTAGTCCCGCAGCGCGTCGCCCACGTCCTGCGGCAGCGGCAGTTCCGCCTCGCGCCGCGACTTGCCGCTGACCCGGATGACGGCCCTGTCCCAGTCGATGTCGTCGAGATGCAGCCCGGAGACGTCGCCGGCCCGCAGCGCAAGCCGGGCGAGCAGCAGCAGGGCCGCCCGGTCGCGCACCCCGAGCGGCGTCGTCACGTCGCAGGTCGCGATCATGCGCTCGATGTCGTCCTGCCCGACATGCCGGGGCAGGCTCTCGCCCCGGAGTCTCGAGACCGTCGGGACGGCGTGGACGAGTTCCGGCCGGCAGAGGCCGTTGGCCCCGAGGAAGCGCAGGTACATCCGGAACGCGCTCGCCTCGTTGCCGGCCTGTTCGCGAGAGGCGGCTTCGAGACGGTCCAGGATCGTGCTCCGGATCCGTGCGGCGTCATACGCCCCCGGATCGTCGCCGAGAACGGGAAGCAGCGTGCGAACGAGACCTTCGTATCTTTCTATGGTCGTGTCCCTGAGGCCGCGATGCCGCCGAAGCCAGTGCAGGAATGCATCGAGATGTTCGCTGCGTTCCACCCGGCGCCGCCGGACCGTCGGCGCCGGGACGGCATTCCTGTCGGCCAAAAACGCGGCAAAGCGCCGGAGCATGGATCGGGAGCGGTCCTCGCCAACGAACCCGAAGGGCCTGTTGTCAAGGAACCCCGGATGAACGCAGGCGCAGTCATGGGCGAGAAAGCGGCGCTGGATGCGTTCGTCGGCCGCCGCCAGGGGAACGTCCGACAGGTGGAGCCAGACGATGAAGTGGCGGCACAGGTTCCCGATCCCCTGGACCGTCGAGCGGGCATATCCCCGCTCCTCCAGGGAATCCAGGAACTGCGCCACGTGGCGTCCTCCGGCCTCGATCTCCGGCGGCGTTCCGGCCTGCGCGGTCTCGATCAGATGCCGGAGGAACCGGACCGCATGCCGCCGGCGATGCCGTCCGGGCTTCCTGCCGGTGCGACGTCGGCCCGGGCAACCGCATTCATGGCGCATGAAGCGGTCAACGAGGCGGATGTCGAACGTGTCGAGACCCTGCCCGTTGAGTGACAGCCAGACCGCGATGTGCGCTGCTGTACCGGTCAATGAGCGAGTCATCGTGGCCGAAAGGCCAAGGCTCTTCACGTACTCCGCGTAGCGCTGGACAACACGGGCATCCCGCTCCGGAACCACGTCGGGCAGCGGTACGTCAAATCGATTCGAAGGCATGGTGCTTCTCTCCTGTCAGTGCAAAACCGACAGGATTGGAGCAGATTCTAATGTGAACCTGATCAGCGGAAAGGGCGTGTCATGACAGGAACCTGGGATTCAAGGTTCCCATAACCATCAGGTTCCCATAACACCGCAAATCGGAACGTTCCCATTTGCGGTGCTCCGTTCACAGCAACAGGTTCGACGACTTCTGGGAGCGACGGGCAGGCTGACATCGCGGCGGCGTGCACAAATTTGTCGTGCACCCGTCGCAAACTTTCAGCAACAAGCCTCGCTGCGGAGTGGCAAGTCTTCCTTGCGGGTGCAGACACTCATCAAGACATGTCGCCGCGGCAGGTGGCACCCCGAGCGAGACATTCGAGTTGAGCGCAGCATAATGTGCGCCGATTTACGTGGAATTCCCTTTCTGGAGCACTTACCACAGCCGCTACTCAGGATTGCCAATGCGGCATATTCTTAAGGAGGGTGGCTCCCATGATTCGCAACGAATCGCGTCGGACCAAGGATTCCGTCGAAATCGAAATTCGGGCTGTACGGGAACAGGATCGACCAGATTGGTGTAAGCTGTTTGCCAGTTACGGCCATTTCTATGACCAGCAGTTGAGCGAGAAGGTCCTTGATCGAGTCTGGGGCTGGCTTATGGATGGAGACCACCCTACAAGCGGACTGGTAGCGGTCAAAGACGGCCAGATTGTCGGCATTGCCCATTTTCGTCCATATTGCCGCACTCTGTCTGGAAGCTCTGCCTGCTTTCTCGACGATCTGTTTGTCGTACCCGCCGAACGTGGTCGCGGAGTCGGTCGCCGGTTGATTGAAGCGACTTCCGTGCTTGCGGAGAAGGCAGGCTGGGACTTTGTGCGTTGGATGACGGCGCAGGATAACCTTCAGGCACAGCAACTCTACGAGACCGTTGCCGAAAGGACCGAGTGGCTGACATATCAGCTCTCTCCACAAACTGGCCGCGAGGCATGAAACGCTGCCAAGCGCAATTTCATCGTCGATGAGTATTGGAATCCGGTGGGGCGGCTGTCGCCGCGACAGCCGTGAGGAGTACGCTTGTGGAATGGGATGATCAAAGGAGCCCGGGATCTCGTTTCCGGAACCAACCCAATGGCACTGGCATTACTGCGGCATTTTCTGGTCCGTCGTGCACTTGCACTTCTGTCATGGTTTGGCGGATCTTGACGGCCGAACGTCTGGTGGTGCGTTTCTCCAAAATGACGCTGCAACCGATGTCCGCCAGCATTTGGCCTCAGCACGTCAATGCAGCGCCTGCATGCGCTGCATTGCTTGGGGAGGTGCCTGCCTGGATGACCTGGAATGGCTTGGGTCTTGCGGTGGCTGGCATCTTCCCTGGCAACGCGACGTCCTGCCTGACATTCAGAATGTTCGAATGCGCCAAGCTGCATGATTTGCGCGTTCAATGTCCGGCCGTAGGACGGAAGCGCCGTTGCAACACCTTCAATTGGGACCGTGAGCGTCAGTCGCCTTCGTTAGGGTTCGGGGCTGGCCCGTCCGTGCCGGTGGTCAGTGACCCGTTCTCCCAGATGCCGCTGAGCTCAACGCCGTTTTCGTACCGCATCGTGCCCCGGCCGTGGCGCTTGCCGGCATGGAACGCGCCCTCGTAAACGCCACCGTTAGCGTAGGTCGCGACACCGTTGCCCTCGATTTCGCCCGCCTTCCATTCACCAGTATAGGTGTAGCCGTCAGCCGTCCTGATCGTGCCCGTTCCCTCGCGCTTGCCGTTCACAAAGGTGCCCCGGTAGACCGAGCCATTCGTGTAATGCGACACGCCTTCGCCTTCGCGCTGACCGTTCACCCACTCGCCTTCGTAGGAAAATCCGTCCGTGAAGTCGATCCTGCCGATGCCGTGCATCTGGGCATCCTTGAATTCGCCTACATAGACGGTGCCGTTGGCATAGCTCACGGATCCCATCCCATTGATCACGCCGTCAAGCCACTCGCCATCGTAGCTGCCTCCATCGACGTAGACGATCTTTCCGGTCCCGTGCGCCAGGTTGTTCCTGAGGGTGCCTGTGTAGACGGAGCCGTCGGGATAGGTGACTTCGCCGGCCCCCTCGATCTTGTCGGCCACCCACGTGCCCGAATACCTGTAACCGTCATTGCCGGTGAAGGTGCCTTGGCCGTCGCGCATGTCGGCCTTGAACGTACCCTCGTAGAGATCGCCGCTGGCATAAGAGACGCGGCCTTCGCCATGGCGCTGACCGTCGAGGAACTTGCCCTCATAGATGTCTCCATTCGGCTGGGACAGACGTCCGTCACCGTGAATCTGACCCTTGGACCACTCGCCGTCATAGATCGTCCCGTCAGCCATGGCGAACGATCCTTGGCCGTCACGCAAGCCTCCGACAAACGAGCCGTCATAAATCGCGCCGTCCGCGTATTCGATGCGTCCCTGGCCATCCTTTTCGCCATTTGACCATGCGCCTTCGTAGACGTAGCCGTTCGGGTGCTCCATCCGACCCTGTCCATGAGGCAAGGCGTCGACAAATTCTCCCACATAACGCACACCGGTGGCGTATTCGGCGACACCCTGGCCGTTGATCTTGCCATCGCGCCACTCGCCGTCATACGTGCCGCCTTCCGCAAAGATGATTCTACCGGTTCCTTCCGGCTTTCCGTTCACGAACTGGCCGATGTAGACCGAGCCGTCGCTGTAGCTTGCCTTGCCCTGACCCTCGATGCGGCCTTCTACCCACTCGCCTTCATAGACGTAGCCATTGGGCAGCCGATACGTTCCCTGGCCGTGCTGCTTGCCGTCCTTGAACGTGCCTTCGTAGATTCCGCCATCGTCGTACTGCTTGGTGATGATGTCCTGAGCAAGCGCCCCTCCGGAGCTTGCTGCGGCCAACGGAAGGATCAGTCCCAATGCCAGCTTCATTGTGCACCTCAGTCACGCCACCGGCCCGATGCACGGTGGCCTGCCACATGCTGGAAAGACTAGTTGAGAGCAAAATTGCCCGCAAACGCTTTTCCCTGCGTTGATTCCTTGATCTGTGACATGGTCCGGCAATAACTCATGGCGGGGTATTGCGTCCGGCTCTCGCGGAACATAGTGCCGGAAGGCATGATTTCCGGCCCTGAAGCGAGCAGGGCGGGGTTGGTTACGATGTCCGGCCCTGCAGAGGGATCCTGTGGAGACGCATGATGGCAAGAAGATTTCGCGTGACGCTGGCGCAAATGAACCCCACGGTTGGGGATTTTGCAGGCAATGCGGCGCTGGCGCAGTCCGCATGGGATCAGGGTCGTACGGCAGGTGCCGACCTGGTAATGCTTACCGAGATGTTCATCACAGGCTACAACACGCAGGATCTTGTGATGAGGCCATCATTTGTGCGCGACGCCGAGGCGCGTCTAGACGCATTGCGCGTGGCTTGCGTGGATGGTCCGGCGCTCGGGATTGGTGGGCCGTTGCGCCAGGACGGAAAGCTCTACAATGCCTTCCACGTCTTCAAGGATGGCCATGTGGTGCGCCGGAATCTCAAGCGCGAACTGCCGAACGAGACGGTATTCGACGAAGTCCGGGTCTTTGACCGGGGACCCTTGGCGGGCCCTTTCGATCTCGGGGGCGTTCGCATCGGAGCGCCGATCTGCGAGGATGCATGGCATGAAGACGTGCCCGAAGCACTCGCGGAGTCCGGGGCGGAAATTCTCTTGGTGCCGAACGGCTCACCCTATTGCAGGGAGAAGTTCGATACTCGCCTGAACCTCATGGTGGCGCGAGTCGTCGAGACCGGCTTGCCGCTTGTCTATCTCAACATGATCGGAGGTCAGGACGACCAGGCATTCGATGGTGGCAGCTTCGTCTTGAATCCCGGCTGCGAAATGGCGGTTCGGATGCCCTTCTTTGACGAGTCCGTTGCCCATGTGGATTTCGAGGAGGGGCGAAACGGCTGGCGCGCGCTGAAGGGCGAGATCGCGCCGTGTCCGGGTCCTTGGGAATTGGACTATCGTGCCATGGTCGAGGCCACACGGGACTATATCCGGAAGGCGGGGTTCTCGAAGGCGCTTCTCGGCTTGTCCGGTGGCGTCGACAGCGCAGCCGTTGCCTGCATTGCCGTGGACGCCCTTGGTCCGGAGAACGTGCGCTGCGTCATGATGCCTTCGGAATACACGAGCGGACAGTCTCTGGATGATGCTTCCGCAGTGGCGGCGGCTCTTGGAGTCAGGCTCGACACGGTACCGATCGCGGCACCAGTCAAGGCGACAGTGCAGGTCTTGGCCTCGCTTTTCGAGGGCAGGAAGCCAGACATCACGGAAGAGAACATCCAGTCGCGACTGCGCGGCGTCATCCTCATGGCGCTTTCGAACAAATTTGGCGAGATGCTGCTGACGACAGGCAACAAGTCGGAGGCGGCCGTCGGGTATGCGACGATCTATGGTGACATGGCCGGCGGCTACAATCCGGTCAAGGATCTCTACAAGACGCGGGTCTTCGAGACCTGCCGCTGGCGCAACGCCAACCATCGGCCGTGGATGAAAGGACCTGCCGGGTCAGTGATTCCGGCGGTCGTGATCGAGAAGCCACCGACGGCCGAACTGAGAGAGGGGCAGAAGGACAGCGATTCCCTGCCCGAATACGCCGATCTGGACGTGATTTTGACGGCCCTGATCGATGACGAAATTCCGGTCGCCGAAGTTGTGGAGCTGGGATTCGAACGCGAGGTCGTCGAACAGGTTGAACAGCTCCTGTACCGCGCCGAGTACAAGCGCTTCCAGTCGGCGCCCGGCGTACGGTTGACCGAACGGTCATTTTGGTTGGATCGGCGTTATCCGATCATCAATCGCTGGCGGGATCCGTCCTGACGCGACAGGGCCGCCTGTCTCCAACGATGCTCGATTGCCGGTCGCGGCGCACCTGTTTCCCTGATCTGCCAAGACAGCGGAGCCTACCGATCCCTTGACGGTGCGGAATCGGGTTGCCGAGGGCATACCGACTTGTTGCCACCGCCTCATGCGCCTAGATGGGGGCCATGAGGAGACTGATTCCATTCGTCAAATCCCCGCCTGTCGTGTCCGTGCTCAAGCTTCACGGCGTAATTGCCGCGCGAACACGTGGCACGCTCAATGACGCGAGCCTGGCGGGTCTGGTCGAAAAGGCGTTCACAAAGGGCAAGCCTGCCGCCGTGGCGCTTTCCGTCAATTCGCCCGGGGGAAGTCCGGCGCAATCGTCACTGATTTCGGCGCGCATTCGGCGACTTGCCGAAGAGAAGGGCGTCAAGGTCTACGCCTTTGTCGAGGACGTAGCGGCTTCGGGCGGATATTACCTTGCCAGTGCGGCGGACGAAATCTGGGTGGATCGGCATTCGATCGTTGGATCGATCGGGGTCATTTCAGCGGGCTTCGGCCTGAAGGACTTCATCGAGCGTCACGGAATCGAGCGTCGCGTCTATACTGCCGGTGCGACGAAGAGCATGCTGGACTCGTTCCAGGCAGAGAAGCCGGAAGACGTCAAGCGTTTGAAAGTGCTGCAGGAGCACATTCATGCCGGCTTCATCGACCATGTGAAGTCCCGCAGGGGCGCGCGTCTGAACGAGGACGAGGATCTCTTCAACGGAGACATCTGGGTGGGTTCGGCGTCCCTTTCCACGGGCCTTGTCGACGGGGTCGGGCATCTCGTGCCCAAGATGAAGGAGGTCTTCGGCGAAAAGGTCGTACTCAGGCGTTACGAGAAGCGTCGCCCGTTTCTTAACCGGTTCGGCGTGGCACTTGCAGCCGACGCGATGTCCGAGATCGAGGATCGTCTGGCTTTCCGGCGTTTCGGGGTCTGAGCCCATGATGCTGAAGATCGTCACGATCTTTCTGATCTTCGTTGCCTTGCTTGCGATATTTGGGAAGCTCCGCCTTTTGTTGCCACGCAACATGAGAGGACTTGCGCAAAAATGCGCTGGTTGCGGGCGATACAGGATCGGCAAGGGACCATGTCCCTGCGGCAGGGCCTGACGCTTGGTATGGATCGCTGGTGCGGCCGGCCTGGCAATCCTGCTTCTGGCAGGCGACCTTCTGGTGCGTGGCGCCGTTGGCGCCGCGCCGCGCCTTGGGATCCCGGCATTCGTCGTTAGCCTGACTGTCGTCGCCCTCGGGACGTCTGCCCCGGAACTGCTGTTGTCGATTCAGGCGGTGCTCGGTGGCGCGCCAGGTCTCGCGCTCGGCAATGTTGTCGGTTCAAACACCGCGAACGTGCTTTTGGTTCTGGGCGTGCCCGCTTTGATTTCGCGGCTGCGGACCAAGGACACCGACTGCCGAAAGAGCTATGTGACCATGCTTGGCGTGAGCGCCGTGTTCTTCCTGCTTTGCGTGATCGGGCCACTCAACTGGGTCCATGCCGTCATACTCCTCGTGATTCTGGTCCTGGTCGTGTCCGATCAGATTCGGCATGCCGCCAGTCATCGTCGAATGGCAGGCATTCAGCCGGTTGAAACGCCCGAGCCGAAGATGCGGCTGCAGACCATTTCGCTCTTCCTGGTGCTCGGCATTGCCTGCCTTCCTTTGGGTGCCGGGCTGCTTGTCGATGCAGCGGTGGAGATGGCGGGCATCTTCGGCGTGTCGGACAGCGCAATTGGCCTGACCATTGTGGCCATTGGCACATCGTTGCCCGAACTTGCCACTACGACCATGGCGGCCGTTCGCAGAAACGCGGACGTGGCACTGGGCAACGTCATCGGTTCGAACCTGTTCAACCTTCTGCTGATTGCCGGGGGAGCGGCGCTGTTCGGCGCGATGCCGGTGCCGAGAGAGTTTCTGGTCTTTGACCTATGGTGCATGCTTGGCGCTTCGGTGCTGCTCGCTCCGTTCGTGTTCTTTCGCAAGTGGGAGTTGACGCGCCGTTTCGGTGTGCTGTTCACGGTTCTATATGTCGTATACGTGATACTGGTGGTGCAGCACGGATGAATGGTCAAGCACTCGTGACGGGCGCGGGCAGGCGCCTTGGGCGTGCGACGGCGCTCTACCTCGCTAGGCGCGGGCTGGATGTTGTCGTGCATTGCCACAAATCCCGGGACGAAGCCGACGCAGTCGCGGCCGCGGCACGCGATCTGGACGTGAAGTCCGTGGTTCTGGTGGCCGATCTGACCGTCGAGGAGGAAATGCAGGCCTTGGTTCCGAAAGCTGTCGAGGCTCTCGGTGGTCCGTTGACCGTGCTCGTCAATTCCGCATCGATTTTCGAGCACGACACGATTCACACCTGCACGCGCGAGAGTTGGGACAGGCATATCGAGTCGAATCTCCGGGCTCCGTTCGTCCTTACGCAGAAGTTTGCCGAACAGGCTCCGGAACCGGAAACTGGCGGCGAATGGAACGAACTCACGGCCCGGGCGCTGATCGTCAACGTCATTGATCAGCGCGTGAGGAAGCTCACGCCGCATTTCGCGTCCTACACGATCGCCAAGTCCGCCCTTTGGACGTTGACCCGGACATCGGCGCAGGCGTTGGCACCCGCCGTCCGCGTTAACGCGATCGGGCCGGGGCCGACCCTGCAAGGGGCGCGCCAATCACGCGAGCACTACGCGAACCAGCGCCGGAGCACCATCCTGAACAGGGGGAGCGATGCCACGGACGTGACTGGAGCCCTTGGATATTTTCTGGATGCGCCGAGCGTGACGGGACAGCTTCTCTGCCCCGACGGCGGCCAGCATCTGGCTTGGGAAACGCCCGATATGCGGGGCACGAAATGACCGGAGACTGGCCGAACCTGACGTGAGTTGTGCACCGCAACGACGGGCCGTCACGGAGATGTTACAGAATCTTCAATGTTATCAATGTTTTGATGAGTGGATAAAAAATATCTTTTGAAATCAAGACATTGCAGAATCGCCCAAAAATTGGGCATTTTCGCGAAGGGTGCTGAAATCAAGGAGAAATCCTCGACCGTCGCCAGTTTTCCGCAAAGATATCCCCAGCTTTCGTGGACAGCTTTCTTCTTGCTTCGAATTTCAACTTGTGCTGCGTGTCCGGAAGCCATGGGTGAAGGATCGAGACCATTGCCCGTTCGAGGGCACTCAGTCATCAAGGCCAGCCTGAAGACGCTTGATGCGAGCCCAGGAGTCTACCGGATGCTCGACGAAAAGGGTTCCGTGCTCTACGTGGGCAAGGCGCGGAACCTGAAGGCGCGGGTGTCGTCCTATGCTCGGCCAAGCGGGCATTCGCCCCGGATCATGCGGATGATCCGGGAGACGGCGTCGATGATGTTCCTGACGACTCGGACCGAGACAGAGGCGCTCCTGCTCGAGCAAAATCTCATCAAGCAGCTCAAGCCGCGCTACAACGTGCTGCTTCGGGACGACAAGTCGTTTCCGAACATTCTCCTGACCAAGGATCATGCCTTTCCGCAGATCAAGAAGCACAGGGGCGCACGGAAAGAGAAGGGCGACTACTACGGGCCTTTCGCAAGCGCCGGAGCCGTGAACCGTACGATCAACCAGCTGCAGAAGGTCTTCCTGTTGAGGAATTGCTCGGATGCCACCTTCGACAGTCGCACAAGACCTTGCCTGCTCTACCAGATCAAGCGCTGCAGCGGGCCCTGCGTGGGCAAGGTCACAGCAAGGGAATACTCCGGCCTGGTTCAGGATGCCGAGCGTTTCCTGCAGGGCCGCACAACCATGGTCCAGGCACGTCTCGCGGAAGAGATGCAGACCGCTTCGGAGTCGCTTGAATTCGAGACGGCCGCCGCCCTCCGTGACCGGCTGAAGGCTCTCACGTTCGTGCAGGGCAGCCAAGCCGTGAACCCGGCAAGCGTGATCGAGGCGGATGTCATCGCGCTTCATGTCGAAGGCGGACAGGCTTGCGTTCAGGTCTTCTTCATTCGCGCCAACCAGAACTGGGGCAACAGCGACTTCTATCCACGCACCGGATCCGGAGCCGAGGCGGCAGAGATCATGCAGGCATTTGTCGGCCAGTTCTATGACAAGAAGGAACCTCCACGCCTGATCCTGCTTTCCGACGGCATTGAGGATGCTGACCTCATGGCAGCCGCGTTGTCGGAAAAGTCGGGTCGAAGGGTCATGATTTCCGTCCCGCAACGCGGCGAGAAGAAGGAACTCGTCGCTGGCGCGTTGAGGAACGCCCGCGAGAGCCTGGCACGCAAGATGTCCGAATCCGCCACTCAGGCGAAGCTGCTGAGAGATCTCGCGAAAGCCTTTGAACTCGATGTCGATCTGCAGCGCATCGAGGTCTACGACAACAGCCACATTCAGGGTGCACATGCAGTCGGCAGCATGATCGTCGCAGGCAAGGAGGGGTTCCTTCGGAGCCAGTTTCGCAAGTTCAACATCAAGGATTCCGAACTGGCGCCAGGTGATGACTTCGCGATGATGCGCGAAGTGCTGACCCGTCGCTTCAAGCGGCTTCTCAAGGAAGATTCCGACCGGGAGACGGATGCTTGGCCGGATCTGCTCCTGATTGACGGAGGCGACGGGCAGGTGAGCGCGGTTCACGATGTCCTCACGGAGCTTGGCGTCGACGACATGCCCGTGGTGGGTGTCGCAAAGGGCGTCGACCGCAATGCGGGCAAGGAAGAGTTCCATCGCAAGGGCGCGCGACCGTTCGCAATGAAACGCGGTGATCCCGTACTCTACTTCGTGCAGCGCATGCGCGACGAGGCGCACCGTTTTGCCATCGGTGCACACCGGCAGAAGCGCTCAAGGGCAATCGGGGCGACGCCTCTGGATGACGTGCCAGGCGTGGGCGCCGTCAGGAAACGCGCCCTTTTGGCGCATTTTGGTTCGGCCAAGGCGGTGAGCCGTGCGGGACTGGCGGACCTAAAGGCTGTCGAAGGCATTTCGGCAAGAACGGCCGAGACCATCTACGACTTCTTTCACGAACGGGGCTAAAGCGCCGCAAACCGCGATGGGACGCGCGTCTGCCCAGCGGTTGCGATGCGGGCACTTCCCAATTGTGCGCCTTGGGACTAAGTCTTGAACATGACCTTTACGATCCCGAACGTACTGACGATGCTGCGGCTTTTGGCGGCCCCAGGCGTTGGCGTGATGTTCCTGTATTTTGCGCGTCCATGGGCGGACTGGCTTGCGTTCTTTCTTTTCGTGGGCGCTGCCGTCACAGATTTCATTGACGGCTACCTTGCACGGCGCTGGAAGCAGGAAACCAGATTCGGATCCATGCTCGACCCGATTGCCGACAAGGCCATGGTCGTTATCGCGCTTCTGGTGATCACCGCGCAGTCGGGCCTAAGTTCCTGGATCCTGCTGCCTGCAACCGCGATCGTGTTCCGGGAGATTTTCGTTTCGGGGCTGCGGGAGTTTCTTGGCGACGCGGCCGGGGCGCTCACTGTCACATGGGTCGCAAAGCTGAAGACGGCAGCACAGATGATCGCCATTGCAGTTCTTTTCGCTTCGGGGGCATTCTCTCACATGTTCGAAGGCGGCGCCGGAGGTTACGCGCCACAGGTAGAGGAACTCGTCCGGATCGCCGCGGATGGCGCGTGGTGGGTCGGTGTGGCACTGCTCTGGGTCGCGGCAGTACTGACTCTCGTTTCGGGAATTGACTATTTCCGCAAGGGGCTGCCCTACCTGAGGGACGGACAATGATCGAAGTGCTCTACTTCGCCTGGCTTCGAGAACGCGTCGGAGAGCGTTCGGAGATGATCGAAACCGGCGCCGCTACCGTTGCGGAACTGGTGGAGGAACTCCGGACACGGAGCGAGGCGCATGCATTGGCCTTTTCCGACATGACTTCGGTTCGCGTGGCGATTGATCAGGACTTGGCAGACATGAATGCGTCGCTTGCCGGAGTGCGCGAAGTGGCGTTCTTTCCGCCGATGACGGGCGGATGACCGTCAGCATCCAGTCATCTCCCTTTGACATGGGCGCAGAAGTCCGGAGCTTTGCTGAATCGGTTTCTGGCGCCGGTGCCATCGTGACTTTTTCGGGCCTTGTGCGAGATGATGACGGAAAGCTCACGGCCATGGAAATCGAGCACTATCCTGCCATGACCGAAAGCGCCGTGGAGGCGATTCGCGTGGAGGCAATGGAACGTTGGTCGCTCCTAGGGGCCGTCATCATTCACCGCTACGGCCGGCTTGAGCCCGGCGAACAGATCATGATGGTTGCCACGGCCGCGCGCCATCGTTCTGACGCCTTCATGGCGGCGGAGTTCCTGATGGACTACCTGAAGTCCCGCGCGCCATTCTGGAAGAAGGAAATCGGCCCAGATGGAGAGAATTGGGTAGCGGCCAGAGACGAGGACGAAGACGCGCTTTCGCGGTGGTGAATGGAGCTGCGGGACTTGGGATGCCGCTGGAGTGAGGATGTGCCTCGACCAACGCGAATGGGACGGCTAGCGCTGCGCATGAGCCCGCGTGCACCCGCGACCCTCTGACAGGCGTTTCAAATCCGGAATCGCTTCGCTACTCCTTCCTCATGGTCGATCGCCTTCCAATCGACGACGTGTTGCAGCAGCTGACGGATGCGCTGGCGAGGCAGCGACAGGCCGTGCTGCAAGCACCGCCTGGTGCAGGAAAGACTACGCGCGTACCGCTTGCCCTGCTGGCATCGGGCCTGACACAAGGTCGCATTGTCATGCTTGAGCCAAGACGGCTGGCAACCCGTGCCGCGGCGCGAACCATGGCGACCACGCTCTCCGAGAGTGTCGGCCAGACTGTCGGCTATCGCATTCGAGGCGAGACGCGCGTTTCGAAGGCGACCAGGATCGAGGTGGTCACCGAGGGGATCCTGACGCGCATGATCCAGGCAGATCCTGGCCTCGAGGGGATTGGGGCCCTGATCTTCGACGAGTTTCATGAACGATCGCTCAATACGGATCTGGGACTCGCGCTGGCCCTCGAATGTCGGGCGTCTCTTCGCGAAGACCTGATTCTCCTGGTCATGTCCGCCACCATTGATGCCGCGCCTGTGGCGACATTGATGGGAGACGCCCCAATCATCACGTCGGAAGGCCGAAGCTATCCCGTTGAAACCCGCTGGCTGGACCGGCCCCGGCAAGGACCGCTCGAATCCGGCATGACGGCCCTGATCAAGACGGCCGCCACGGAAACAAAGGGAGGCATTCTGGCATTTCTGCCTGGCGAGAGAGAGATTCGCAGCGTCATTGCAGCGCTCGACCTGCCGGATACAACTATCCTGCCCCTTTATGGATCACTTCCGTTCGTGGAACAGAACAGGGCGCTTGGAGGGACTGACGCTCGCAAGCTCGTGTTGGCCACGTCCATCGCCGAAACTTCGCTCACGGTACCGGACATCAGCGTCGTGATTGACAGCGGATACGCGCGCCGGGCACGCTTTGACCCAGGATCTGGCATGTCACGTTTGGTAACCGAACGTGTAACCCGTGCAGAAGCCGAGCAACGCAGGGGTCGCGCGGGCCGGGTTGCGGATGGGACCTGCTACCGCCTCTGGACCAAGGGAGAGGATGGTGCACAGGCGCAATTTCCACCTCCCGAAATCGAAACCGGCGATCTCGCCGGCCTTGCGCTTGAGCTTGCCGAATGGGGCGCTTGCGAGCTGTCCTTCCTGACTCCTCCGCCGGAAGGGCCGCTTTCGGATGCTAGGGCACTTCTTGTCGAGCTTGGCGCCCTGGAAGGGACGCGCATCACCAATCACGGTCGTGCCCTTGCCCGATTGCCCCTGCATCCCCGGCTTGGTCACATGCTGGCGCTCGCTGGAAAGTCGGCGGCTCCGCTGGCTGCATTGCTGTCCGACCGTGACCCGCTCAGAACTGCCGGAGCCGATCTTTCGATGCGCCTCGACGCGCTTGCGTCCCGGCGCCGCGACCCGGCCCTCGACCGGATCCGTGCAGAATCATCCAGGCTCGCCAGGGTCGCGCCCGCCACCCGAGTTTCCGACCCCTCTGCACAGGTGGCCTTGGCATACCCGGATCGCATCGCGCTGCGACGCAAGGGAAGGAATCCGCGTTGGCTTCTCTCGGGCGGGAAAGGAGTGAGAATGGATGCGAGCGATCCTCTGGCCGGCAGCCCGCTTCTGGTTGTGGTCGATACCGATGGCCATCCGACCGAGGCAAGCGTTCGCACCGCGCTTCCCGTTTCGGAGAGCACGTTGCGCGATGTTCTCGGAGATCGCGTGACGTGGAACCGGGAGGTGCGCTGGTCCAATTCGTCAGGGCGTGTTGTTGCTGTGGAAGAGGAGCGTCTTGGCGCAATCGTCCTTTCGTCCCGGCGCTGGAAGGGTGCGCCCCTTGCCGAGGGTTCTCGTGCGATGCTGGACGGCATCAGGCTCCTTGGCCTTTCGCTTTCGCCGGCCGCCCGTCAGCTGCAGGCGCGAGTGATGGCGCTTCGCGCGGCGGGTCACGACCTGCCGGACATGTCGGACAATACTCTCCTCGACACGCTTGAAGACTGGCTTCTCCCGAATCTGGGCAACGTGCGCACCGCCTCTGGCTGGAGTGCCTTTGACGTGCTGCCAAGCCTGCGCGCAATGATCGACTGGCAGCAAGTGCAGGTCCTCGATCGGGAGGCGCCTCCGACATTTGTGACGCCGCTCGGCCGGAAGGTCACGATTGACTACACTGCTCCCGAGCCGGAAATCAGGTTGCGTGTCCAGGAGCTCTTCGGCACCCGGCATCATCCTTCAGTTGCAGGCAGGTCGCTCTGCGTCACTTTGCTGTCGCCTGCTGGACGTCCGGTCCAGACCACGATGGATCTGCCCGGCTTCTGGGTGAGTTCCTATGCCGATGTGCGAAAGGAAATGAAGGGGCGGTATCCAAAGCATCATTGGCCCGAGAATCCCGTCGCGGCCAAGCCCGGCCTCAACGCAAGACGTCGCGGATGACCCGATCTGCCATGAGCCGGCTCGGACTCTTCAAGACCCGAAATTGTCGAGCATCTGGACACTCATCCCAGCCCGCGCCAAATTCTGCCACACGATGACGGACAGCACCGGAACACTGGCAAGTGCCCTGCTGAAGGGGGACAGGCGTGCATTGGCGCGCGCCATCACGCTTGTCGAAAGCGGTCGCGTAGATCACAGGGAGCGTGCCGAGGAATTGCTAGACGCAGTGGCGGAGTTCGGCACGCAGTCATTGCGCATCGGGCTTTCCGGCACGCCCGGGGCAGGCAAGTCAACGTTCATCGAGGCTTTCGGTTGCATGTTGACTGGTCAAGGCATGCGTGTTGCGGTCCTTGCGGTGGATCCGTCATCGGTTCGATCGGGTGGATCGATTCTTGGCGACAAAACGCGCATGGAGCGGCTTTCGCGCGAACCCGGGGCGTTCATACGTCCGTCACCAAGCCAGTCACATCTCGGCGGGACTGCCCAACGTACGAAGGATGCCGTCGCGCTTTGCGAGGCGGCAGGATTTGACGTGGTCATGATTGAAACGGTGGGCGTCGGCCAGTCGGAAACCGCAGTTGCGGACATGTCGGACATTTTTGTTCTCCTGATAGCGCCGGGCGGCGGGGACGAACTCCAGGGCGTGAAGCGAGGAATAATGGAAATCGCGGACCTGATCCTTGTGAACAAGGCGGACGGAGACCTGAAGCCTGCCGCTGGCCAGACAGTTGCGGACTATTCTAGCGCGCTCAGGCTGCTCAGACAGCGAAAGGGCGATCCGCAGGACTTTCCGAAGGCCATGCCCGTATCCGCGCTTGAAGAGACGGGATTGCGTGAGGCCTGGGACGAAGTCACGACGCTGGCTGAGTTCCGCAAGGCCAGCGGATTCTGGGATGAGCGACGCAGTGAGCAGGCTTGTCGCTGGTTCGAGGATGAGGTGCGCATGGGACTGCTTCGCCACTTCGAAGCGGATCGAAAGTCCGAAAGGGCAATGCAAGCGTTTCGGAGCGCCGTTGCGGAGGGAACCCGAGCTCCTGGTGCGGCGGCGAGAGAGATACTGTCCTGTCTCGGGCGGACGGCGGGTTCCTGAAGGACGTCAAGGCGATCGGTGACCTGCAGGTCGGGCTGCGGGAAATCGGGCATCTCAAGACTTGACGCTCCGGCAACGGCGGCCTATCACCTCCGGACGGATTCCCGGGCAGCGCCGATGGCACTGCCCGTTTGCCGTGAGGGAGGCATTGCCCCTTCCGAACCTGATCAGGAGATTGCCCATGTCGCGTCGCTGCGAATTGACCGGAAAGGGTCCGATGGTCGGCAACAATGTCAGCCACGCCAACAACAGGACCAAGCGCAGGTTCCTGCCGAACCTGACGGAGACGGCGCTGATGTCCGAGACGCTCGGCCGGACCTTTCGCCTGAAGGTGTGCACAGCAGCCCTGCGCACCGTTGATCACAAGGGCGGTCTGGACGCGTTTCTCATGAAGGCGAAGGATGCCGACCTGAGCGACAAGGCGCGGCAGATCAAGAAGGAAATCCGGAACGCACAGCCCGCCACCTGAGGCGGAGACGGTTCGCCTGGAGACGGTACCTATCCGTCGATGCGAATCGCTGCGTTATCCGGATCGTAGGGGCTTTCTTCCGTCACTTCCGCGGTCCAAAGCTTGCCCTGCATCCTGACCTTCAGCCGGGTTCCGGGCCGCGCTTGCTCGGGTGCGACATATCCCATTGCAACCGACTTGCCGAAGTGCACCGAGTATCCGCCGGAAGTTAGGCGTCCGACCCTCCTCTCGCCCGAATACAGCGCTTCCCGGCCCCACGGGTCCGCGTCCGCCGGACCGTCAACCAGCAGCGTGACACACTTGAAGCGAATGCCGGTCTCCATCATCCTCGCCTTGCCGTGGAAGTCCTTTTCGAGATCGACGAAACGGTCCAGGCCGGCTTCAAGGGGCGTTGCATCGCGACCGAGTTCGGTTCCGAACGCGCGGTAGGACTTTTCCTGCCGGAGCCAGTTCTGGGCTCGCGCCCCGACAAGCTTCATGTCATGGGGTGCGCCGGCTTCCAACAATCGGTCCCAGAGATGGTTCTGCATCTCGATCGGATGGTGCAGTTCCCAGCCCAGTTCTCCCGTATAGGCCACGCGTGCGGCGAGCGTCGGGCACATCCCGAATTCAACCTGCCGCAACGAAAGCCACGGGAACCGGGCGTTTGACATTGCCGTGTCGGGCTCCGCATCGCGAATCAGGACCTTGAGAACGTCTCGGGATTTCGGTCCCGCAATGGCGAACACGCCCAGTCGTGCCGTCCAGTCCTCAACATTGATCCTGCCAAGTTCCGCTTCCCTGTCCTCGGCAGCCTTCAGGAGGAAGTCACTGTCATAGGCATGCCAGGCTCCGGCAGAGACAAGCAGGAAACGATCCTCTGCTTCACGCATGATCGTGTATTCGGAACGCGTCGTGCCGTGCTCAGTAAGCGCATAGGTCAATCCGACCCGCCCAGTTCGGGGCAGCCTGTTGCAGGTGAACCAGTCTAGGAACGCAGCCGCGCCGGGTCCGTGAACCACGTGCTTGGAGAACGCGGTGGCATCGATCAGGCCGACACCTTCCCGGATCGCCTTGGCTTCGTCGGCCGCATGCTGCCACCACGCGCCACGCCGAAAGCTCCGGGCGTCGTGGTCGAAACTGTCTGGAGCGTTCTCCGGTCCGTAGTAGTTCGGGCGTTCCCAGCCGTTAACCTGCCCGAACTGCGCGCCCGCCGCCTTCTGCCGATCATACGCAGGCGCGGTGCGGAGCGGCCGGCAAGCTTCGCGTTCCTCGTCCGGGTGATGAAGGATGTACACGTGCGAATAGCACTCCTCGTTCTTTCGCATCGCGTATTCCGTGGTCATCCACGGGCCGTACCGTTTCGGATCGAGGCTTGCCATGTCGATTTCGGCCTCGCCTTCGACCATGAGCTGCGCAAGATAATGACCGGTGCCGCCTGCCGCGGTGATGCCGAATGAAAAGCCCTCGGCAAGCCACATGTTCCGAAGTCCTGGCGCAGGACCAAGCAGGGGATTGCCGTCCGGCGTATAACAGATCGGGCCATTGAAGTCGTCCTTGAGGCCAACGGTTTCCGAAGAGGGAATCCGATGGATCATGGACATGTATTCCTCTTCGATCCGCTCCAGGTCGAGCGGGAACAGGTCGGCCCGGAAGCTGTCCGGGCAGCCGAACTCGAAGCGGGCGGGTGCGTTCCGTTCGTAAGGGCCGAGAATCCAGCCGCCGCGTTCCTCGCGAACATACCACTTTGCGTCGGCGTCTCTCAGAACGGGATGCTCAGGTTGCGTCTTGCGGTATTCCACAAGTGCCGGATCCGGTTCCGTGACGATGTATTGATGTTCCACGGGGATTGCCGGAATCTTGATGCCGAGCAGCCGAGCCGTCCGTTGCGCATGGTTCCCTGTAGCCGTGACGACATGTTCGGCATGGATGGAAACCTGTTCGCCGGTGGGCAGCAGGTTGCCGCCCTTTTCCTCCATCTTCGTGGCTTGCACACTCCAGCACTCGCCGTCCCAGGCATAGCTGTCGACCTGCCACTTCCGTTCGATGGCAGAGCCGTGCGCACGTGCGCCATTTGCCATCGCCTGAGTCACGTCGGCGGGATTTATGTAGCCGTCAGTAGGGTGGAAGATGGCGCCCTTCAGGTCTTCTGTGCGAACAAGCGGCCAGCGATCTCTTATCTCGGCTGGCGTCACCCATTCGTATGGAACGCCACAGGTTTCGGCGGTCGAGGCGTACAGCATGTATTCGTCCATCCGGTCCTGCGATTGCGCCATGCGCAGGTTGCCGACAACCTGGAAGCCGGGATTGAGTCCGGTTTCCTCCTCAAGCGTCTTGTAGAACCTGATCGAATAGTCGTGGATATGCGTCGTGGCATAGCTCATGTTGAAATATGGCAGGAGCCCAGCCGCGTGCCAGGTCGAGCCAGATGTCAGTTCGTCCCGCTCAAGCAGCAGCACGTCCTGCCAGCCAGCCTTGGCGAGGTGATAGGCGATCGAGGTGCCCACGGCACCGCCGCCGACGATCAGGGCTTTGACATGTGATTTCATGGCCACACCTCCGTTTTGGGAGCAGGTTCTACCTCATAGAACCGCCCGGTCACAAATCTATCCGACAGGATGGCCGCCGAAAGCGACGCCGGGGCAAGCCGGAATTTGCCGCGGAAGGTACCCGAAGGGATTGCAGGCAGGGACGGCGGAGATTGTCTGCAAGCATGATTTTGGATGGCGGCCAGCCATCTGACGGATGCGGCCTGGAAAGGTTCCCACCCCCAGGGAATTCGGTTACATTTTGAGCGGGAAGGGAGACTCGGCCATGCGCAGGCTCTTTGCATTCATTCTCGGGCTCATCGTGGGAGCCCCGGTCGGAGCGTTTCTCTGGTACGCCTATTCGCCGCTCCTGTTCGACGAGGTTGTGTTCGAGAACCTGAGCGAGGCTGAAGTTGTGGCGACTGGAAACTTCCGGGACGCGGATGAAAGGCACAGGGGGCAGGGGATTGCGACCCTGGTTGCCCTTCCCGATGGAGGACACGAGGTTCAGCTGTCAAAGTTCCAGGTCACGAACGGTCCCGACCTCGAGGTCTGGCTGTCATCCCATCCCGATCCACAGAAGTCCGCAGACGTTGCGGGCAGCGCCTGGGTTTCGCTTGGCCAGCTCAAGGGCAATGTTGGCGATCAGGCCTATCTTGTGCCGGCGGGAACCGACCTCGGCGCGATCAAGTCCGTCGTGATCTGGTGCGAGCAGTTTGGCGTGCTCTTCTCGCCTGCAGTGCTCGCGCCTGGCAGTTGACGTGGGTGTCCTGCCGGTGACGCGCAAATTCATGCCGGAGGCCGGAAACGGGGCGCCAAGGCTTCGCGTCCGTTTCACATGATCGTCGCGTTGCATCTTCAGAGCCGGTCGACGGCATGGACAGTCCCATGTCGTTTGGCTGGGTCTGGCAGGGACTGAGCATGACATCGCACGACAACATACCTGAACTGGCGCTCGAATGGGTCGACGCCGGTCGATCCGTTGCGTTGGCAACGGTCGTGAAGACCTGGGGGTCCGCGCCCAGGCCGGTTGGCGCGCAGCTCGTAATTGACGGAGAGCTGTCGTTCCAGGGATCGGTTTCAGGCGGTTGCGTGGAGAGCGCGGTTCTGTTCGAGGCTTCCGATGCCATGCAGGACGGCACTTGCCGGATGTTGAGCTTTGGCGTTTCGGACGAAAGTGCTTTTGAGGTTGGTTTGGCATGCGGCGGCGAGATCGAGGTGATGGTGGAGCCTCTCGGCAAGGGGCAGGGACCGTCGGTCACGGAACTCCGGGCGCTGGTGGAGGCGCGTGCCTCGCGCCAGCCCGTTGTCTGGGAGGTCGACATTTCGTCCTGGGCGCGGCGGCTCCTGCCAAGAGACCCTTCGGATGAAGATCTCGAGAAGCGCTTCTGGACCGACAGATCTGTCCGCGAAGGCGACGTCTTCCGGGGTGTCCATAATCCACCCCTTCGACTCGTAATCGTCGGCGCTGTCCATATCGCTCAACCACTGGTCCAGATGGCACGCCTGGCCGGGTATGACGTTGCGCTGTGCGATCCACGAGACAGCTTTGCCAGTGCGGAGCGATTCCCGGGCGAACGGTTTCTCGAGGGTTGGCCTGACGAGGCGCTTGGTGCACACGGAGTCGACGCCCGTACCGCCGTCGTCACGCTCAGCCATGACCCCAAGATCGACACACCGGCGCTTCGTGTGGCGCTGCTATCCGAGGCGTTCTACATCGGGGCGCTCGGATCCAGCCGCACGCATGCGAAGCGCGTCGCAGCGCTTTCCGAAGTCGGCGTCCCAGAAAAAGCGATCGCCCGAATCGACGGACCTGTGGGACTCGACATAGGAGCCAGCAGCCCGGCCGAGATCGCCGTGTCCATAATGGCCGAAATGACAGAGCGCCTTCGGCATCCGGAAACTCGCCCCGGGACAGGATCATGAAGTTCGGGGAACTGGTCCTGGATGCAGCGGAAGGCGCAATCCTCGCCCATTCCCTGAAGCTTGCGAGTGGCACCCTTAGCAAAGGCACGGTTCTGGGTGCGGACCACCTGCAGCGACTGAAGGAGGCCGGAATCGAATCCATCATCGCGGCCCGTCTGGAGCTTGGGGACATCCCGGAGGACGATGCGGCTGGACGAATCGCCGCTACGCTCGTGGCGCCAGGCCTGAACCTGGTCAGGGCATTCACGGGCCGTGCCAATCTCGTAGCCGGGCAGTCAGGCATTGTCATTGTCAATTCTGGCGCTGTGCACGCCATGAACCAGGTCGACGAGGGCATCACGCTTGCGACCCTGCCTGACATGATGCGCGTAAGCCAGGGTCAACTGGTCGCCACGATCAAGGTGATCCCCTATGCGGTGGCGGCGGCGCAAGTCGATTCGGCGGTGGAGGTGCTGGGAGGTGGCGCTATCCGGTTGGCTCCATTCAAGCCAGGCCGCGTGCAACTCATCTTGACAAGGTTGCCGAGCTTCAAGGAGAGCCTTCTAAAAAAAGGCAGGATCGTTGTCGAGGATCGCATCTGCGCGCTTGGCCTTGAACTCGCAGATGTTGCCGTCGTCGAACACCGAACCGATGCAATCGCCGGGGCGCTGGACCCGGAAATGGACCTGATCCTGATTCTTGGTGCGTCCGCAACTTCAGATCGCGCGGACGTCGCTCCCGCCGCGGTGTCAGCGGCCGGAGGAGTCATTCAGCGATTCGGCATGCCCGTTGACCCGGGCAATCTCCTGTTTCTTGCCGACCTGAAGGGCGCATCCGTTGTCGGGTTGCCAGGATGTGCCCGGTCCCCGGCAATGAACGGAGTCGACTGGGTGCTTGAACGTCTGGCGGCAGGGGTGCCTGTGGATGGCGAAAGTATCGCCGCAATGGGTGTGGGCGGACTCCTCAAGGAGATGCCTGGCCGACCGCAGCCACGCCAGCCGAAGAAGTGATCCATCTGGAAATCTGCTGGCGACGTCCGGCCAGGCCACCGTTCTGCAGCTTGCAAATTCGGTGCAGAAGTTACATTGCTCGGCATCCGCAAGTCGGGGCTGGTCTCCTGACTGACCCTGGACTGTGGGCGTGGCCCAAATGAAGGCATGGAATTCAGGATGAGCAAGCCGACTCCCGTGGTGCTCTGCATTCTTGATGGCTGGGGTCTTCGTGAGGACCCGAGCGACAATGCTCCCGCATTGGCCGCAACGCCGACCTTTGATCGAATCATGGCCGAGTGCCCCAACTCAACGCTTGTCACGCATGGCCCGGATGTCGGCCTTCCCTCCGGGCAAATGGGCAATTCGGAAGTCGGGCATACCAATATCGGCGCTGGCCGAATCGTTGCCATGGACCTTGGCCAGATCGATCTGGCAATTGAGGACGGAACGTTCGGGAAACGCCCGGCGCTGCAAGATTTCATCGCTGCTCTCGAGGCCTCGGGAGGTCGGGCTCATCTCGCAGGGCTTGTGTCGGCAGGCGGCGTTCATTCGCACCAAGCACATATGGTGAGAGCGGCCCGGATTCTAGCCGACGCCGGTATCAAGACGGTTGTTCACGCAATTGCCGACGGTCGTGACGTTCCGCCAAAGTCCGCGCACGCATGCATGGCCAGTTTGCGAAGAGGCATGCCGTCAGGCGTGGAGGCAGTTACCGTTTCAGGCCGATATTTTGCGATGGATCGTGACAACCGATGGGACCGGGTCGAGCGTGCCTTTCGTACCATCGTGAATGGCCAGGGCGAGGCATCCGAGACCGCATCGGCCGCCATCGACAATGCCTATGCCCAAGGCATCACCGACGAGTTCATTCCGCCTACAGTGCTCGCGGGATACGCCGGCATGAACTCCGGAGACGGAGTCTTCTTCACGAACTTCCGTGCCGACCGTGCCCGTGAGATCATGGCTGCGATTGCGGCACCTGGGTTCGACGCCTTCGAAACCGGACCCCGCCCGGAGCTGGCTGCGTGTCTCGGCATGGTCGAATACTCGGATGAGCACAATGCGTACATGACCAGCGTGTTTCCGAAACAGGACATCAGGAACACACTGGGTGCGTGGGTTGCTCGGCACGGACTTAGGCAGTTCCGGCTTGCCGAAACCGAGAAATATCCGCATGTCACGTTCTTTCTGAATGGCGGCAAGGAAGAGCCGGAACCGGGCGAAGATCGCTTCATGCCCAAGAGCCCGAACGTCTCCACCTACGATTTGAAGCCCGAAATGTCGGCACCGGAGGTCACCGACGCTTTCGTCGAGGCCATCGAGGCAGGCTATGACCTCGTTGTCACAAACTACGCAAATCCGGACATGGTGGGGCACACTGGCGACCTGGACGCCGCAATCAAGGCCTGCGAGTCCGTGGATCAAGGGCTTGCCCGCGTCGTAGAGGCGCTCGACAGGTCAGGCGGCGCAATGCTGCTGACGGCGGATCATGGAAACTGCGAGACGATGGTCGATCCCGAAACCGGTGAGGCGCACACTGCGCACACCACGAACCTGGTGCCGGTAGCGCTCTGCGGCGGGCCGGCGCACGCGCGGCTTGCCGACGGACGTCTCTCAGACCTGGCTCCGACCGTCCTGGAACTCATGGGGCTGCCCAAACCGGAGGAAATGACCGGAAGGAGCCTGATTCGTGCCTGAACGGTCGCTCCTGTCGCTTGCCAGCCGGAGATTTCGATGATCGAATTGCCGTCGGCACAAGAGAATTTGAACGGATGCAAGCGAAACTGTGGTCTTTTCGGGCCAGAAACGCATTATAAGCAGGTCAGGCAAGTGTATTGCCTGATCGATCCAGTCCCGATCAAGATGCGGGGCCAATACAAGGAATAGATCATGAGAAACCTCTTTCTGGCTTCCGTCGGGGGCGTGATTTTCGGCATACTCGTGGCGACACAGGTCACAGGGCCGTTGATTGCGCAGGAGAACGACAAGCCGACCGTTTACCAACAGCTCGACCTCTTTGGCGACATTTTCGAGCGCATCCGTGCGCAATATGTCGAGGAGGTGGACGAAGGCGAACTGATCGAAGCTGCGATCGACGGGATGCTGACGTCGCTTGATCCGCATTCATCGTATCTGTCCCCGGAAGACGCGGAGGCGATGCGTGTCCAGACGAAAGGCGAGTTCGGCGGGCTCGGCATTGAGGTGACCCAGGAAGACGGATTCGTGAAGGTGGTCTCGCCGATTGACGGAACGCCGGCCGACGAGGCGGGCATGCAGGCGGGCGACTTCATCACTCATGTCAATGGTGAGAGCGTTCTGGGACTTACGCTCGATGAGGCGGTCGAGATGATGCGAGGGCCCGTCGGTTCCGAGATCGTCATTACCGTCGTGCGCGAAGGCGAAAAGGAGCCGTTTGACGTCTCGATCATTCGCGACACGATCAAGCTGACGGCAGTCAGGTCGAGGATTGTCGGGGAAACCGTGGTCTTGCGCATCACGACCTTCAGCGACCAGACGTTTCCGTCCTTGCAGGAGCAATTGCCTGAAATGGTCGAGGAGGCCGGCGGAATGGACGCGGTCAACGGTTTCGTCATTGATCTCCGGAACAATCCGGGAGGTCTTCTCGAACAGGCAGTCAAGGTGTCCGACGCGTTTCTCGAGGGTGGCGAGATCGTTTCAACCCGTGGACGCGAACTTCGGGACAGCGGCCGGTTCAACGCGGAATCAGGGGACCTGGCCGAAGGCAAGCCGATTGTTGTCCTGATCAATGGCGGTTCCGCGTCTGCGTCAGAGATCGTGGCGGGCGCGCTCCAGGATCACCGGCGCGCAATCGTCGTGGGCACGAAGTCCTTTGGCAAGGGTTCGGTCCAGACCGTAATGCCGTTGCGAGGGGAGGCCGCGATGCGGCTTACGACAGCGCGTTACTACACGCCTTCCGGTCGTTCGATTCAGGCCCTTGGGGTGTCTCCAGACATCATTGTCCAGCAGCCGCCGCGCCGGGAAGTCGATGAGGAAGAACCCGATCAGCAGAGACGTTTCGAGGCGGATTTGCGCGGATCCTTGTCAAACGACAGCCTCAGCGAAGATGAGCGTCGCCAAATCGAGGAGGATCGCTTGAGGGCCGAAGAAGCCGCAGAACTTCGTGACGAGGATTATCAGTTGGCCTATGCGATCGACATCCTCAAGGGACTCTCCACGTTGGGACCCGAATACGCCGCTGCGCTGGCGCGTCGATCCAATTGACGAAGGATCGTGCGTGGGTCGCTGCGGGCTCGATGCCGCGGCCCACGCGCATTGCTGTGAAATAGTACGGATTCGCGAAGCACGGAACTGTGGACCGCGATGCCGCCATGCAGTCTCGCAGGGCTCGTGGCGAACCCGATGCGGCCAATCAATGCGCGACCCGTTCGCTTGAAGCCTTTGGTGCCGCCGATGCCTTCAATTGCGGCATGGATGCCTTGCGTCTATATGTCCACGGCATGAACATGCCTGGCGCTAGATCCCACGGACAGCTGAGCATTTCGGCAAGCTCGGCACCGCGAGACCTCCTCACGGACCGGCCATCGCACGCCGGGGCATGGACAGCAAAGGTCATCACGCTCTTCCCGGAGGCGTTTCCCGGCGTGCTGGGCTCGTCACTGATCGGCAAGGCATTGGTTGACGGGCTTTGGAACCTGGAAACCGTGGATCTGCGGCAGTTTGGTGCAGGCAAGCACCGTAGCGTTGATGACACGCCATCCGGAGGCGGTGCCGGAATGGTGCTTCGTGCAGACGTCATGGGGAACGCCATCCGACAAGCCTGTCGGGAAGCCGCCTTGCCTCTGGTGTATCTCAGTCCGCGTGGGCGTCACCTTGACCAAGGAATGGTGCAGCGTTTCTCGGAAGGTCCTGGATTGGTCCTCATATCAGGTCGGTTCGAAGGTCTCGATCAGCGCGTGATCGACCGGTTCGACATCGAGGAAATCTCCTTGGGCGATTTCGTGATGACGGGTGGCGAGATTGCCGCGCAGGCCCTGATCGATGCTGCCGTTCGGCTCTTGCCCGGCGTGGTTGGAAACGCGGCCTCAATTGAAGGCGAGAGCTTCTCAAACGGGCTGCTCGAATATCCCCAATACACGCGCCCGGCGACTTGGGAGGGGCGCGACATTCCGGACGTCCTGACGTCCGGTGACCATCAGGCCGTGGCGAAGTGGCGCCGGCAAGAGGCGGAGCGACTGACGAGAGAGCGGCGGCCGGACCTCTGGAGGGCATATTCCGGCAAGGATCCGTAAGGGTGCGACGATTCCCATCCTCGCTGAGGCCGCATGCGACTGTTTCGTTCCGGTTCTTTTTCCTTGATTGCATCCCGAGCACGCCCTATAGGGACGCGGGTTCGCGAGCAAAGCGAAGCTCGAAAGGAAAGTTGACCTGTATCCTCCGGCGGGCGGCATGACCGACCCAACACATCGACCGGAGCTCTGAGGCACGAATCATCTCCCGGGGGCAGCCCGGGGCACGACAGGAGTAGGTCAGATGGATCTGATCGCTGAACTTGAGGCCGAGCAGGTCGCTGCTCTCGGCAACAGCATCCCGGATTTCAAGGCGGGCGACACCGTCCGGGTTGGTTACAAGGTCACGGAAGGCACGCGGACACGTGTGCAGAACTACGAAGGTGTGTGCATTGCGCGCAAGAACGGCGAAGGCATTGCCGGGTCGTTCACCGTCCGCAAGATCTCTTTCGGCGAAGGTGTCGAACGGGTCTTTCCGCTGCATTCGACAAATATCGATTCGATTACTGTCGTGCGTCGCGGACGCGTTCGCCGCGCGAAACTCTACTACCTGCGGTCGCGGCGCGGAAAGTCGGCCCGAATTGCAGAAGATTCCACATACAAGCCGAAGAGCGAGTCCTGAGGAACGCGCCCATGAAGAAAGACACTCATCCCGACTATCACGTCATCGACGTCAAGATGACAAACGGCGACATCGTGCAGATGCGCTCGACCTGGGGAGCGGAGGGCGACCAGCTTTCGCTTGAAGTGGACCCGACCGTGCACCCGGCTTGGACTGGCGGCGGCACCCGCCTTTTGGACACCGGCGGCCGCGTCTCGAAGTTCAAGAAGAAATACGAAGGGCTGGGCTTCTAATCTGTCAAGTCACTTGCGGCGTGGTCGGTGCCGCAATCGATGCCGCCATTCAAGCTTGCCACGCGTTCCATGGAGATGCCCATGTCGCTTGAAGGAAAGTCGGCCGTCATCACCGGTTCGAATTCCGGCATCGGGCTTGGCGTCGCCTGGGCATTGGCGCGTGCCGGTGCGGACGTCGTGTTGAACTCGTTCACGGATCGAGAGGAAGATCACGCTCTGGCAGCAGAGATTGCCAAGGAGACCGGGGCGAAGGCGCGCTACATCCAGGCCGACATGTCGAAGCCGGGCGAATGTCGCTCGCTTATCGAGCAGGCGGGCGTCTGCGATGTCCTGGTGAACAATGCCGGCATTCAGCACGTCGCGGCGATTGACGAGTTTCCGGTCGAGACATGGGACTCGATCATCGCGATCAACATGAATTCCGCCTTTCACACCACGGCCGTTGCCATCCCGTTGATGCGAGAGGCGGGCTGGGGTCGCATCATAAACATTGCGTCCGCGCACGGGCTCACGGCCTCTCCCTACAAGTCGGCCTACGTGACCGCCAAGCATGGGTTGATCGGAATGACGAAAGTCGTCGCTCTGGAGACAGCGCGCGAGCCGATCACGGCGAATGCAATCTGCCCGGGCTTTGTCCTTACGCCACTGGTTGAGGCGCAGATCCCCGACATCGCGAAAGAATATGGAATTTCCGAAGACGTGGCTGTTGAGCAGGTGATGCTTGTCCGTCAGCCGACAAAAGAGTTCGTGACGGTTGAGCAACTCGGTGGCCTTGCTGTGTTCTTGTGCAGCGATGCGGCGGCTCAGTTGACCGGCACTGCGGTGTCCATGGACGGCGGCTGGACCGCCCTTTGACCAAATAATTCCGTCAGTCCGATCCGGTTCTTCAGCGGAACCTCGGGACGGGTTCAATCGACGATGGCGCCTCCAACAATGTCATGCCGAATGCCATGCGCGTCGCTTCATCAGGAATCGTCAGTGCCGGTTTCAGGATCGCGAATCTCTTCGATCGCTCTTGATGCGGCAGGTTTCCCGTCGGGATAGACCAGGCCCGCCGAGATCACGAGCTTTGCGGCGTCCTCGACCGACATTTCCAGCTCGATCAGGTCACTCTTCGGGACAAACAGGAGAAAGCCGGAGGTCGGGTTGGGCGTCGTTGGCAGGAACACCGCGGTTTTCCCGCCTTCGCGGGCAATCTTGGCGTCAATCTCGTCTTTGGCGGCCTTGGAAATGAAGGCGATGGCCCAAATCCCCTTGCGCGGATACTCCACGAGGCATGCTCTGTCGAAGGAGGTTTCCGACTGCGCAAACACGGTTTCCGCGATCTGTTTCAGGCCCTTGTAGACCGTGCGGATCACGGGAAGATTGTGTACCAGGCTTTCGCCCCAATGGATCAGCGACCTGCCGATTATTCCCTTTGCAAGCCAGCCGACGACAACGGTGAAGATCAGGAAGAGGATTACGCCGATGCCGCGGATGTTCAGCCCAACATACTGATCGGGTCTGAGCCAGATGGGCACGAAGGGCAGCACCCAGCTGTCGACCCAGCCTGCAACGGTCCAGATCAGCCAGAGCGTCAGCCCGATTGGTGCGATCACGACCAGCCCTGTCAGGAACGAGCCCCTGAGCCAGGCGAAAGCGCTTCTTCGCCGTCGGACAACGTGATTGTCGTAGAATCTCCTGTTCATTCGTATTGACCCGGAATGCCCGGAGAAACTTAGGGGTTGAGAGCGGTACTGGCAACGGCTTCTGTCGAACAACAGGAATCCGGGCAGCGACTCGGTACGAGCGAGCCTCGGACGCGAACAAATTTTCGGTTCAATTCCCGTTCAGGCGACGTGCAGCGGGACGGTTCTGTCCCTGGAGGGTCTGTATTTCCCGACGATGGAACCCAATGTTTCTGGACTGCCGATCCGGTTCCGGCTCGTTCGGAATGTGACAATGCTGTGTCCAAGCCTGGGGGCCTGCTCGCCGGAGAGGACCCGAACGGCCCCGCCCGCCGTAACGCGGCAGGGGCGCATCAAGCCGCGCCTAGTGGACTTCGGCAGCCCAAGGGAATGCAAAAAGACACGGCGCATCAGGACGAGTTCGCATTGCCGCATGATCGATCTGGACTGTTCATGCCCGCCGAATCCCGTTGAGCAGGTTCCCGCAAATCGTCATGAGAGTCGGCCTTTGTGTCGGGTCGCCCGCTGAATGCAACAGCCATCACATCCGATGTGGGGTAGCTCCTCACGTCAGGTGAATAGGCGGGGTCTTCAGTGCGCCGTGGTAAGGCGCTTCTCTCTGGTGGGTGCGAATCCCACCCAACAACTGTCGCTCCGGTTGGTAGCAGCCAGGGCGGTTCATGGAGGCAACGAAATGGACTGAAGCACTCTGGCAGAAGGGCCGCCTTGGGCGGTTCAGCGACCATGCAGGCCGGAACGCGCGTGAATGCCGAGCAGGCCTCGAAACAGTCGATGCGGAAGCCGACCCTCCTGAAGAAAGGGGAAGGCCGACGGCAGGCCGAGAAGCGAGCGACACGGGCATCGGCCTGCTTCCGCCGGGGTAATGGCACTGGCATGCATGGAAGATGAGGGAAGAGGCAACACGGGAAGCCCTGTCGGTGGCGTGCACGCGCCAACCGGGAATCCGCGAGGACCAGTCCGGGCCGGCAGGGTGGCGGATGGGCCCGTACTACCGACGAGGCCGGGTAATGCCGGCGGAGGGAAGGGGCCCTGATTCGAGAATGGCATGGAAAGGACGCAAGGCATGACCACTGATGCAAATCTAACAGGGTCGGTATCGGTTCGGAAACTCCAGACCATGCTGCATGCGAAAGCGAAGGAAGAACCCGAGCGGCGGTTTCACGCGCTCGCCGACAAGGTGTGGCGGGCCGACTTCCTGCACGAAGCCTGGGTCAGGGTACGCCGCAACGGCGGCTCTGCCGGGGTGGACGGGGAGAGGTTCACGGACATCGAGGCGCGCGGCGTGGATCGCTGGCTTGGGGAACTGTCGCGGGATCTGAGGGAGGGGACCTACGCGCCGAAACCGGTGCGGCAGGTGCTGATCCCGAAGAAACAGCCTGGCAAGTTCCGGCCTTTGGGCATACCCTGCATCCGGGACCGGGTAGCGCAGACGGCGGCTCTGCTGGTGTTGGAGCCGATCTTCGAAGCGGACCTGGAACCGGATCAGTATGGCTATCGGCGGGGGCGGAGTGCCAACGACGCGGTCAAACGCGTGCATGGACTCCTGCAAAGGGGTCACCAGGAGGTGGTTGACGGCGACCTGTCCAACTACTTCGGCGAGATACCGCATGCGGAGCTGATGAAGAGCATCGCCCGGCGCGTGAGTGACGGGAGGATGCTGAGACTCATCAAGGCATGGCTGGAGATGCCGGTGGAGGAGGACGACGGGAAGGGCGGCGGACGCCGCACGAACCGAGGGCGCCGGGAGAGGAAGGGGACACCGCAAGGAGCCCCGATCTCACCCTTGCTCAGCAATCTCTACATGCGGCGCTTCGTGCTGGGATGGAGGGTGCTGGGTTATGCCCGGCGCTTCCGAGCGGAGATCGTCAACTACGCGGATGACTTCTGTGTGCTCGGCAGGGCACCGGCGGCAGAGATGCTGACGGCGGTCAAGCGGATCATGGAGGAGTTGAAGCTACCGGTCAACGAGCGGAAGACCCGATGCTTGCGGTGTCCCGAGGAACCGATGGAGTTTCTGGGCTACCGGATCGGACGCAACTATCGCCCCATGGGGAAAGGAGCCTATATCGGCACTCGACCCAGCCAGGCGAGCGTTCAAAGCATCTGCCGCAAGATCAGCGAGTGGACGGCGCCGAGGAACGGGAATCTGTTACCGGGCCAGATGGTAGAGGACCTGAACCGGATGATAACGGGGTGGGCGAACTACTACAGCCAGGGGCAGGTAAGCCCGGCCTACCGAGCGATCGACCGCCACGCGGGACGGCGGCTGCGTCAGTGGTTCTGTCGGAGGCACAAGGTGAGGACCGGGGGAACGGTGCGCTTCTCGGACGCGAGACTATGGAAAACCTATGGACTCACTTGCCTGGGGTCGAAGCGACAGAGCCGTCCGTGGGCGAAGGCATGATCTCGACTGAAAGCCGGATGCGGGAGAACCGCACGTCCGGTTTGACGAGCGGGGGCGAGGAAACGCAGCGAGGAACGAGATTGAGGCACCGGCGAGTGGCGAAAGCCGCCGGCAACAGCGACTCCCTCGATCTAAGGCCGGCGCGCCTCCCCTCGACTCTACCGAAGGACCACGAAGACACACTAAGGGGTAGGTGGGGATTCGAGAGGGTCTGCCACGGATCGGGAAGGTAGGAGTAGACAGATACGGAGTAGGGGACGTTGTTGTATTAATTGTATAAAAGGTCAATAGCGCGTAGGCAACCTTAATTAACGAAATCAAAACAGGAGCGGCCGATCCAAGTTGTTCCAGTAATTCAACAACGTCCCCATCGCTGCCCTGAAAGCAGGTGAAATGGTCGGCTTGGTCGGAATCCTGGTGTTGGCGGGTGCTCCTCTGTGGCTTCCCTTGCACCAGCAGCCCAGCGTCGATCTCAACGACCCGGCGGTGATCGGGGCCGGCCGAATCCTGTTCGCCCGGAGC
>JAJDVJ010000005.1 GCA_022826205.1 Silicimonas sp.
CCGAGCCGCCGGACGGCACGCACGGCAATGGCCTCACGACAGGGGTCTCACAACAGGAGCCGTACGATGGGAAAGGAAACGATTCCGGCAAAAGCGCGGCGAACCGCCGAAATCCCGCCCTTTTACGCAGCCATCGACAAAAGGTGCAGATCTTTCCTTTTAAGTCCCCACAATTAACTGGCAACACTGTGTCAGGTTTGGGTGAATATGCGTGCGCATCCCTGGGCGTGCACAACTCGGTCACTGGGCCGCAGGAGCAGCTGGTGCCTGTCGTAGCTCTTGCTGCAAATGCCGAACGGGCAGCTAGAGATTGCCGATCTCGCGGTTGGTATTTCGATGCGGGTCAGGTCGGAAGAAACTTCGCCGATCAATCTTCTGACGCAGGCATTGATGCCTGCAGAGCACACTTTGGATCAGCCCTGGCAATGTAGGTGACGCCATGCCTTCAGGATGGTTGCAAGGGCAATTGTTCCGCGTTAACTCGGTCGCCGCAAGCCCGCACATCCCGAGGAGAACCATGATGCGCCGCCACGTTTCCACCCTTGCACCTTGGCTTGCGGCGTCCCTCCTCTGTCTATGTGGCACGGCGCTCAGCAGCGCGGAACATCTCCCGGTTTCGCAGCCGGGCACTGATGTGGCAACGCCTGTCCCTGGCTCTGTCGAAAGCGACCTGAGCGCCGCCGTGGCGATGCTGCTCAAGGGCGAATTCGAAGATGCGATTGACGTTGTCCGTCCGCACCTGACTAGGGATGCCCGGGCGGTGGACCTGCTGTTCAATGCTGGCTTGGCCACGCTAGGCGCAGCCCAAGCCACGTCTCCCGCGGATACTGCAGGCCGCGAGGCACTTCTGGATGCCTCCATAGCCGCCTTCCGGGCGATCCTGGCCGCACATCCCGACCATGTACGGGTCCGCCTGGAGTTGGCCCGTGCTTTCTTCCTCAGGGGCCGGGACGGCTTGGCAAGGCGGCATTTCGAGCTTGCTTTGGCCGCCAATCCGCCGGCTCCGGTCGTGGCAAATGTCAACCGCCACCTGGCGGCGATCCGCGCCCGCAAGCGCTGGAGCGGATATTTCGGATTGGCGCTGGCGCCTGACACCAACATCGGCGCGGCCTCCGCCAATGAAACGGTTTTGCTTGATGTATTTGGACAACGCCTGCCGTTCACGCTGGACGACGGTGGGGAGCAGTCCGGCATCGGGCTCACGATCTGGGCCGGCGGCGAGCGCCAGGAGCCGCTTGCGCCGAACTGGAGGCTTCGCTTTGGCGGCGACATTTTCCGGCGTGAATATGCTGGCTCGCGGTTTGACCGCATGGCCCTAGGCGGTCATGTCGGCCCGCGCTGGCTGATCGGTCCGCGCACGGAGGCGAGCCTGCTGCTTGCAGCGCGTCGGGAATGGCAGGCCGACAATCCCATCAGTCGGAGCTTGGGATTTCGTCTGGAAGCCTCCAGGCGGCTTGCTCCGCGCCTCTCGGGACAGTTGGGCGCGTCTTTGGTCGAGAAGCGTCATGATAACAGCACTCATCTAGATGGGCGTACGCGAGACTTGTCCGCTGGCCTATCTTGGGCAATGACGCCGGTCCTGCGGGCGGATATCCGCGCTGGCTTGGGGCGCGAACGGCCGGAATTTGAAGATCTGCGCAGCCGCACGCATTGGGCCTCAATTGGTGCGAGCGCCTCGCTTCCGCGCGGCTTCAGCGTTTCGGGAACACTCACTGGCCGATGGACCGACTACGAGGGGCCAGGCAGACCGCCAACGAATGTAGTGGACGGCATGTTGCGTGAGGATGCGACGCGCTCTGTCCGTCTTTCCGTGCTTAAGCGGGATCTCACGATCCGTGGCTTCAGCCCGCAGCTCTCCGTCACGCACGAGCGGCGCGAAAGCAACGCTCAGCAGGCCGACTACCAGCGCACTGGGGCAGAGATTAGCTTTGTAAGGCAGTTCTGAGTGGAGTGGGCCGTGTCATCTTGGCGGACGTCGCTACGGGCGAATTGATGCCCGAACATTGGCAGCGAATGCAGTGAGGATTCACAGGTCCCGAATCCAGCGCGAGCGGCTTGAAGAAAGACCCAGAGCGTCAGAAGGTGCGCGGGCCTTGGCATTGCGAAGGGTGAACCGTGCGGACGACCTGGATGGACCACATCGGGCACTGCGCTGGTCGGGCAGCGAACCTTGGCGGTCAGCGGCGTGAGGAATGAGGAGCCTGCTGCGATGAGGCATACTCACAAAGCGTGCCGACGTGGCATTGCGGGAGCGATCCTCGCCGCGATCTTGCTGCTGTCCGCTTGTGGCGGCGGGGGCGCACCGCCATCAGGTGGTAATGACGTCAGGCCCAAGCCGCCAGTTCCCGCGCCTGCACCGACACCGCCTTCCCCGCCACCTCACCCCTTGGCCAAGCCCCTGCTGGCCGAGGTCGGTGTTTCTCAATTCGGCCGCCAAGTAGGGATCGGCCCGGCCTTTTCAAACGAAAGACCGGACATCAGTGACCTCGAGACCCGGTCCCGTCGCGGGGCGTTCGCGATTGGCTCTGGGCGCTGGCGGGACCAATTTGGCCGGGACGGCAGTGCCACTGCGGCCGAGGTAGTCCGTTTTCTCCGCTCCTTCCAGACACAGCATCATCGCGAAGAAGGAGGAGACCTGGTCTTTGTCGATTTCGGTGTGCAGAAAACACTCCGGATCGACGCCTCGGCGCGCGCTTCGGAACGCATGGCGACCATCACCGCACTGCGCAACATCAACACCAGCTTGCCCTGGAGGCATCGTATCCTGCTCGGCCCCGACATTTCGGATCGTCTCGCCCCCGAAGACATTCCCGAAGACGAAATCCATGTCCACTTCACCGACGGCAGGGCAACCTGGCCGGACCTTGAAGAGGGTGAGGACTATGAACCGAACATTCTCGGGATTGGCGGGTCGAACCTCGACCGCGAGGCGTATCGGGTTCTGGGCGGATACACCTACATCGACCGACAGGCTGTCGGTCGCGATGCCACGCGGATGGAATTCGTCGTCGCCCACGAGATCCTGCATGCTTGGGGGATGGGGGCGCATGCCGATCCGGACACGTATCCAGACGTCCTGCTCGTGCCCGCCTTGCCGCGCAACCTGAACGAGGTGCCCCGCCTCTGGTTGACGGTGGAAGGAGAGGCGCTGCTGGCGGAGATCAAGATCGGCCCCGGAACGCGGGTTTCCGACCTGACGGTTGCAGATCTCGGGCCGTGGGAAGAGGACGGGTTTCAACTTCTTGGGCAGACCAGCCTTGGCGGGACGGATGCCGACGCAATGCAGTTCGGCACCGGCTACCGCAACGGCCTTGGCAGGCCTTGGGCTTGGGGGCCTGTGCCCGCGACAAGGCTTCGGGACAACCCGGCGATGTCAGGACGGAGCGCGGCGACTTGGATCGGGTCGCTCTTGGGCTTCACCGGCGCAGGCCGTCCGGTTGCCGGAGACGCTGAGATCGGCATCGATCTGTCAAGCCTGCAGGGCCGGGCCGATTTCAGGGAACTCGAGTCCTGGGCCCAGGAAATGCATCCTGGCGCTCCCGGCAGCGGTCTTCGCTGGGGCGATGGCGATCTCGGCTACACCATCGGGGTTGCAACTGATGCGGGAACCGAAGTGTTCGTCTCGACATTTGCCGCAGGGGACGATCCCGGCATGGTGACGGGCGTATTCATGGGCGCGCGCCACGAGGGCGCCGCCGGAGTTCTGGAGCACCCTGACCTTTCGGCGGCGTTCGGAGCCGCACGATAGCAGGGCCGCAGGCAGCGCTGGCCGGCATTGTTGGGAATTGGGAAGAAGGCGGCAGCGAATGCGATAACGTGGATGTGCCAGCGCCTCCAGGAAGGGGCGCGATGGAATTCTCGCCGGCGGCGCAACATTGATGAGCGCATCGGGCGTGTGCCGATGGCACTCGGTGGTCTTTGGCCTCCGCCTTGGCTGGAGAATGTTCTCGAATTGCTGCAGCTTGATTGGGGTTTCTGGTGTGCCGGGCTAACTGCTGGAATGTCGCCGGGTGAAAGTCCCGGCAGAATGAGAGGCTAACCAGCCAGTTTCTCCGTGAACCATGCGCCTGTCGCCGCGAGGCGGCAGGCGAAGCGCTGGCAAGCGGCAGACGTGGGCTGGGCGATTGAGCCTCGAAACTCAAATCAATCGAAGTGCCGAGGCTGTTAGATGGGTCGAAGGTAGCACCCTCCGAGCCGCTTTGGTGAGGCGAAGAGGGCTTCGCGAGGTAGGAGAACCATGTCACGCGTCGAAGCTGTCCACCGGGATCCGCTGGGCGCGACCGGTCCGAACCACGACGTGTGGCGGGACCACGCTTTTGCTGGCAACGTTAAATCTCCCACATTTGTCGACCAGGAATTGCTCACTTTGGGTTGCCGACATCGTGAGGCCGGCACCGTCAGCCTGCGTTCGCCTGTTCCAAAAACATGCCGATTTGAAAATTCGACCACCACCACCAAAAGGCTCAATCTCCAATTTACGCGCAAAAATCGTGCGCAATCCGCCGTCTCTTGTACAGGGATGGAACAGAGATCCTTGGACATCTCTCGAGCCCCTGTTCAACCCCATTTGCGCGCATGTGCGCAACCTGCGGCACCGGCTCCATGCGCGCCCGAGCAAGGAAGCGGCAAGCACGCACAAATGCCGAATTGTGAACGTGCAGAAATTCCTGCGCCCCCCAATTGATGGAGGACTCCAAAAAAATCTTTGCGGGCTGCAGACGTTGTCCGAAACCGCTCTCCCGCACCAAGGCCGGAATGCCCGTCCCCATTGCTGCATGGAGTCGGCAACGGTTGAGGGAGGCAGCAGGGCTTCGGGCAGTGTCGGCCTTTGGGGGATGCATTCAGGAATTTCGAAGGGTTGCGGACCTCATGACCCGCGAGTCGCGGAAGCCCGGCCATGGGCGACCGGCTTGCCGTTGCACCCTGCCGACACTGGACCCGCCCTCCGGTTGCGTGCAAGTTCCTGGTAAGACTGCACATGCCGCGGTAGACGGTCGCATGCCTGCCTGCGGGTGAATTGCCTGGCCGGGCGCGCGGCTTTCCGTGTCCTGGCAGCGAGGATTGGAAATGCACCGTTACGATCTTGGCACCCATTCGCGGAAGGTGACCACCGCCAGCTCCGAGGCCCAGACGTGGTTCGACAGGGGCCTGGCCTGGTGCTTCGGATACAACCACGACGAGTCGGTCGCGTGCTTCAGGAAGGCCATCGAGGCGGATCCGGCCTGCGCGATGGCCTTCTGGGGCGTCGCCTACTCCTCCGGATGCAACTACAACAAGCCCTGGGAGGCGTTCGACGAGGAAGACGCGAAGCGGTCGCTTGCACGGGCCTTCGAGCATGCAAGGCTTGCGCTGGACAGGATCGGGCACGCCAGCGGGCCAGAGGCCGCCCTGATACGGGCGCTGCAATGCCGCTATCAGTCGCCAGATGTTCCCGCGAACGAGGTGTTCCGCCAGTGGAACGACGAGTACACGGATGCCATGCGCGAGGTGCATCGCGGGTTTCCGGAAGACCTGGACGTGGCGACGCTGTTCGCCGAGGCCATCATGAACAGGACGCCATGGGCCCTCTGGGACCTTGGATCCGGAGACGTCGCGGAAGGCGCGCTGACCGCCGAGGCGGTCGGGGTGCTCGAGGGCGCATTGCAGCGGGAGGGCGCGTACGGGCATCCCGGGCTGCTGCACATGTACATCCACCTGATGGAGATGTCGCCGCACCCGGAGCGTGCATTGAAGGCCGCCGACGCCCTGCGGACCCTGGTGCCCGACGCCGGGCACCTCTGCCACATGCCGACCCACATCGACGTGCTCTGCGGCCACTACGAGCGCGTGGTCTCGTCGAATCACGCGGCGGTCCTCGCCGACCGGAAGTTCCTCGACCATCGCGGGCCGCTGAACTTCTACTCGCTCTACCGGTGCCACAACCACCACTTCAAGATCTACGGGGCGATGTGGCTCGGCCGGTACCGGACCGCGATCGAGACCGCGGAGGAGATGATCTCGACGCTTCCCGAGGAACTGCTGCGCCAGGAGTCGCCGCCGATGGCGGACTGGCTGGAGGGATTCCTGTCGGTGAAGCAGCACGTCCACGTCCGGTTCGGGAAGTGGCGGGAGATCATCGACCAGGACCTGCCCGAGGACCGGGACCTGCTCTGCATGACGACCGCCACCTTGCTCTACGCGAAGGCCGTGGCCTTCGCAGCGACGGAAAGAGTGTCCGAGGCCGAGAGGCACGCGGAGTTGTTCGAGGAGGCCGCCGGGAACGTTCCCGGCAGCCGGACGATCTTCAACAACACCTGCCGCGACATCCTGAAGATCGCGCACGAGATGGTGAAGGGCGAGATCGAGTACCGGAAGCGGAACCACGATGCGGCGTTCGCCCACCTCGAACGCTCGGTGGCCCTCGATGACTCGCTGCCCTACGACGAGCCGTGGGGATGGATGCAGCCGACGCGCCATGCGCTCGGCGCGCTCCTTCTGGAACAGGGACATGTGGACAGGGCGGCATTCGTCTACCGCGCGGACCTTGGCCTCGATTCAACGCTTCCGCGGGCCCTCCATCACCCGGACAACGTCTGGAGCCTGCGGGGATACCATGAGTGCCTGACCCGTCTTGGCCGGGACGGAGAGGCGAGCCTCGTCAAACAGCGTCTCGATCTTGCGCAGGCGCGGGCGGACGTGGCGATCACGTCCTCCTGCTTCTGCAGGCAGGGCAGCGCCTGAGCCGGCGCAGGCAGGCGGCCGCGATCATAAAACCCATCAGGCGCAGAATCGGCCTCGTTCCCTTCACGACCCGCATGGATTCGCCAATCGATACGTGTACTGGCAATCGCCCGTGAACGCGACGTGAGGCGAAGGCAAAATGCGAAGAGTGTCATTTCGTCCGCTACCGGAATCGACCTCCTTGAGATCATAGCGTACTTGGGCTCGGATGGACTGAGACTGCAGTTGGCGTCCCGCGCAAATTTCGTGAGAGGGAGCGCATCGAAGGCGGTGTCGGTCGGCGCATGCACTCGTCGCAGCAGAAGCTGAAGCGCTGAGCGGCAGCGGTCGGCCTCGGACCCGCTCACGCGTCGATGGTCTTCTGATGTCTTGTGGAGTGTCAGAAAATAAGCTATCTATCTGACACAAGGAGCCTGACATGAGAACCACATCCGAAGCCATCAAAGCCTATGCAGAGTCGCTGCCGGAAGGCACGACCCTTTCTGCAAAGGAACTTCTTCATCTTGGAGAACGAGCTGCGATCGACCAGGCGTTGTCGCGAATGGTGAAGCGTGGAGAGCTCATGCGGGTGCAGCGTGGTGTCTTCGCGCAACCCGTAATAACACGCTTCGGCAAGCGTGCTCCCTCTGTTGAGGCTGTCGTGGAAAACCTCGCAAAATCAACGGGCGAACGCGTCTCTGTGAGTGGTGCATCCGCAGCCAACATGCTTGGTCTCTCGACACAAAATCCGGCTCGGCAAGTCTACTGGACATCCGGTCCAAGCCGCTGCCTGAAGTTCGGCGCTCAGGACGTCGAGTTGAAGCATGTTCCGAGCTGGCAACTTCGTGCACCCGACAGCAAGGCAGGGCACGCATTCAGGGCGCTTGCATACTTCGGGAAAGCAGAAGCAGGTCGCGCATTGAGGCGGATCAAGCCGCAACTCACAGAAGAGGAGCGACTTGAGCTCCTCTCCTTGCGCGCCAGTGCGCCGACCTGGATGGCAAAGGAACTGAGCATGCTCGTCAGCGCGCAATGAGAACTGGGCCGACGATGAGGGTGGAATCACCTTGGCCGACGTCAATGACGTAAATCTGCATGACATCGTCATCTGCCGCCGCAACAGGAATCGCGACGCAGGACAGTGCCAGAACTGCAAGAGCCCGAAATTGGACGAGCATGTTGGATCCTCCTCCAATTGGAATTTTGGCGCTGCCCCGGATCGTTCACCAAATCAAAGATTGCAGCGCCGCCCGTTGAGTCGGGTCGGCGTTTCCGGGCTTTCGACCGTGATCGCGGGTGTCGGTGCACCCGTGGCAGCATTTCGCGAGCCCGCGAACGGTCGGTCCGGAGCCGAGAGTGCCCGGATCGCCAGAGCGACCGCAGGAACCTTGCGATGTCTCTTGGTCATCCAGAAGCCTTTGCCAAAGTCGCCTGCTGTCCTAACGGCCAAGGACGGTGTCGATGCCGGCTAGCAGCAGATCGAGCTTGGCCGACGAGATCCGGCCCGTGCGTTCTTCGAGAAGCGCCCGGTCAAGGGCGATGATCTGCGCCGCGATTGCAACCGAATCCTTCGGGAGGCCCGTCATCGCGCCGGTCAACAGCAGGTTTCCCGGTGCGGCCGCCCACCGAAGATTGCTCGTCAGCGGAACGCAGACTGCCGTGGCCAGTCGGCTCCGGTTCAGCGCATCGCCTTGCACGACAATAACCGGCCGGCGAAACCCCGGTCCTGATCCCGTCGGCTCAGGCAGCTCTGCCCAGCAAACGTCGCCCTGGGAAATCACCATTCGGTGTTGGCAAGCACCCGCCGGCCGGCGGCGGCAAGGAAGGCGTCATTCTTCCCTCCGATCTCGTCGCATGCCCGGTTCATGGCGTCGGTGACCTCGTCCTGCGACCTGCGCGCGAGATACTCGTCGAGCGCTGCGGCGTACACTTCGCTCCGGGTCCGCCTTGCCTGCGAGGCCAGTAGCTCGGCTCGTTCGAAAATGTCATCGGGGATGGATACAGCGGTCTTCATACCCGAAGTATAACCCCTTGCCTCGGGGGATGGTCAAGGGGTCGGACGAGGTTTCGCGCGCAACGCCAGGTGTTCGCTGTCAACGCTTCCTTGCAATCCCCTTGCTTGAGAATTCCGGTGTCCGCGTTTCCGGCCTTTCGAGAGATTCCGTGGAGAGTTTCGCTTTCTGGGGCGATCATGGGATGGCCTCCGTGTCGAACATCGAGGCCACCATTTCAGGTTCGATCGGCGGACTGCCATTCGAGGACCTGCAGTGTGTTGCGCCGTTTGTAACGCGACGGGCGGGTTGACAGGCCCAGAATTAACTGAATCAACATCATAAACTAGCGATTCACATGCATAATTAACACATGACGGTCTGCGATGCAGGTAGGAATGAGCCTGTTAGGCGGAATGCTGTCTGCCTGTTCGCGACGTCTCGCAATGCGTGCAGCGCCGGCAGGTGTTCCAGGGTGCGGCCGAGGCCGCCGCGCTCGTCGCTGACGTTGCAACTGCGCGAGGTTCACATGCTCGGAAGCCATCTTTGCAACAAACTGCAAACCGGGACCGATCCAGACCTGACATCGTCGTCGGCCGTAGCATGCGTGAATGCGCGCTTGATGGGGCGTTTCGCACTGGCGCAGAGCCCCGCTCCGTCAAGTCCGCAGGATTTTCCGCCCGCACGACGTTCCGCGATCAAGGCCCTTGACCAGGCCCATGACGTTGCGGGTTCGGAAGGCATGTCTGCTGCTGCCTTCCCCGGTGATCGCGAGGTGCCAGGACGGCCGGCTCGCCATGCTGGAATGCGCGACGCTTGCAAGACGCGCGACGCAAGACCCGCTCGTGCAGCGTCGGGAACATCCGTGCTTAGGGCCGTCCTGATGCCGCTTTGCGCAACACTGACGCTGGCCGCCTGTACTGGCAACAACGAACCGGAAGGCTTCATCAGTCTCGAGAGGAATTCGGAATTCGGTGGCCAGGCACTGCGGTTCTTCGTGACACTGGATGACGGAACGGAAGCTTCCGTCCACACCGACGAAGATCTCATCGGGAACATGGCTGCCCCAACGCCCTTGCCTGGGCAAGGGGCGCGTGCCCTGACGTTTTTCAAGGAGACTGAGGTGGGCACGTCGGTGGCTCATGCCCTTTTGAGCTGGGATCCGGTCGACCCGACCGACTACCTGACGTTCGGCTGGTGGATCCAGTTCCCAGATCAGCATCTACCAGACCTCTCGTTCAAGGATTCGGAGCAGTACGCAATCATCGATGGTCCGGAATTGGATCACGGCATCATTCCGCAAGTGCCGGCCGACGGGACGGCCACCTACACGGGCCAGGCCGGAGGGCTCTACAGCTACACGTTCGGAAGCGACTGGGGAGAGGACGAGGGCGAATTCGTGATCGACGAGTACGAAGGGGTGCTCTCCCTGACCGCAGACTTCGCCGACGGCACCCTCAGGGGCTGCATCGGCTGCGTCGGCGATCTCGTCACGAGGCGTGCCCATTTCGACGTGTTCCTGGGACTCGATCCGATAGATGTTCAGGGATTGGCCAAGGACTATGAAATTCACCTCGCGACCGCGATCATCAGGGAAGACGGCCAGTTCGAACGCGACAGGGTGACGCTGAGGCACCCGGAACGGACAATCACCTCCTTCGAGGGGCGGTGGGGAGGAGCCCTTTCAAGCCGCCAGGACACCGACGGGAACCCCCGGCTGGTCGCCGGCTTCAACGGTGTCTACTTCGAGGAGAGCGACGGCAGCGAAGGCGACATTTTCGGTTCGTTCCTGGGCCTGAGCGACACTTTCCGGCAAGACGGGACATCCTCCCCGCTTCCTGGCAACGACAACTGAAAGCACGTTCTCCCTGGAGAAGAGTGAATTGCGTTGCCTTGGGGGCGAGTTTGCCTCCCGATCCGGTTCGACGCGGCATTTTTCAATTCAGGGAGACCTGCAGTTGGAACGGCTTCCGCTCTGTCTGGGGAAGTGCTGCAGTGACACGCTTCGACGGGGCGAGGGCGCGCTTTCGCTCGACGGCGAGGTCGTGAGCGCGATGGTCGGCGCGGACTTCGCGCTCGATCGGACGATTGTGGGGCTCGCGCTGGCGCTCAGCTCCTGCGACGGATCGTACCAAGGCGCGGGAAGCGGAGAGGTGGAGTCAGCATTGACCGGCCTCTACCCCTACGGGCGCTACCAGGTGAGCGAACGGCTGTCGCTCTCTGGGGCATCGTAGGCCACGGGACCGGCACGCTCGCTTTCGCAGCGGAGGGCGGCGCGAGGTTCGAGACCGACATTGACATGCAGATGGCCGCGGCGGGCATGCGCGGGGTGCTGGCCGCGGCCCCGGCCTTGGCGGCATTGAGCTCGCCGCCAAGGCCGACGGGCTGATGCTGGACATCTCGTCCGCCGCCGCACGCGACGGTGCCGGCGGCCGGCTTGCGGCGGCGGACGCCGACTTGACCCGGCCGCGGCTCGGGCTGGAAGGGACTTGGCGCGGCCTTGAGACTGGAGGCGGCGGCGCGCTTACGCCGACGCTTGAAGTCGGGCTGCGCCACGACAGCGGCGACGCCGAGACCGGGATTGGCCTGGAGGCCGGTGCCGGCATCGACTGGTCGGATCCGCAAACCGGCATCAAAGTCGAGTTCCGTGCCCGCGGCCTGTTGGCGCACGAGGACCGGGCGTTCAGGAACTGGAGCCTGGGCCTGAACCTTGCGTGGGACCCGAATCCGGAGACGAAGCGTGGCTGGTCGCTTGCCGCTAGGCAATCCTTTGGCGGTGCGTCTACGGGCGGCGTTGACGCACTTCTGGGGCCGGACTCCTTCCCCGGCCTGAAGGAGACGGGGACCGAAGGGGACTGGTCGCTGGAGGCAGCCCGTGGCGTGAGCCGAGGCCGCGGCATGGTGGGAAGCTCCTACGGCAGGGTGGGCGGAGACACCGGAATTGACAACCTGCGCCTGGGCTACCGGATCGAGCCGGTCGCGGCCCATGCAGCGGACGCGAGCGTCGATGTCTGGGTCGAGCCTGGAGTGGACGGCAATGGCCATGGCGCAGGTGCGGGCTTGCAGTGGCGTTGATAACGGGCCATGGGCAAGGCACGCTGAATCAAGCCAAAGCCAGTCGCCCCGAGGGGGTGGTTACCATGGTGAAATCGGGCGGCTACCTTGAGTGAAATTTGGCACGCCTGCGCCCGCATGGTGAGTTGAAACTCATCGGCAGTTTGATCGGATAGCATCGAAGACGTGGCTTGTGATCTCCGGAATCGCTGAATCAGGAACTTCTTGGCGGAATTCCCCGGCTCTGTCGTCGTGCGCGTGGTCAAAACCTTGGGCCATTGGTCATTAGCTCAACTTCAGAGCTCGCGTTCTTGCGCAAGCCAGGGTCATTTCGAGACAAACCAGCCGCCACGGCTGCCCGCACTTTCCAGGTCATCAAGGGCAGTCGGGTCGGTGCGTACACAACGGGACGACACCACGTCCAGTTCCGTGCTTCGCAACCGGTCTCCAAAGAGCAACATCGCTTGTGCGCCACTGTCTTGGACCGACGACCAGATCAGACCATCCGCCGAGGGATTGTCCCGCCAACACCGAAACGCCAGATCCCGGCAGAATGCGTAGACGTCCGTGTGCGGCGCGAAGATTTCGGCTTGATCAAGATCCCACGCCTTAAGTTCCGGCGTGAACAGCGGCACCAACTTCAAGGGTCTCTTCGAGTGAACAATGCTGATCACTCGGTCGTCCAGCAATTGACGTGGAACAGCCTGGTACTTGTCTGGGATGCCCCGAAACAGCGTCTCAAACGCCGCTCCCTCAAGGGTCGTTGCGGCATGAGACGTCGCCACGCAGTCGCCGTTTCCGTCATGAAGATGCGTGAACCGTGTTGCATCCCCCGAACATGGATTGAAGCTGTTCCCATCGAATCGCTCGTCATGCACGCGATAGAGATACGTCCCCTCTTGGAATACGTGCAGCTTGGAAACGGTCGCAGTCGTTGGCAAGTCCATTGTCGCGCAGGCTTTCCTTATCCCGCAACAAGTTCGCTGGCGACGCGCGCTGTCTCGACGACCCGTTCATCCCCCGCCCTCACCGCTTCGGCAGGTGTCTCTCCGTCCAGAGCTTCCTTGGGACTGACAAACCAGAACGCACGCTGCCAGGCCGTGAACGACTTCGGCAAAGCGGCCAGAACCGGTTCCATCAATGCCAACGGCTGGCCATCGGCGTCGAACTGAAACACCGGATAGGCGTTCTTTCCCTGGACCCGCAGTCCAAGGATCCGGCCCTTTTGCCGCCATGCATTCACCGTCTGCGACGTGTTCGTGCCTTTCAAGCCCGCTTGCTTATGAACGCCGGCACTGTTGAGCACGGGAAAATCCTTCAGGAACTCTGCGCGCATCTCGGCACTCTTCACGTCAATCCGGGCCTCGATCGGCCCGAAAGGATCCACATCCAGCATCACGTCCAGAAGCGACTGTATGCGATCTTCGCTCAGCTCGACCGCTCTTTCCGAGAGTCTGACCGGCAGGTCCGGCATCAACTTCAGGAATTGCATCCAGCCATCGACGGCTGATGCATGCGGGCCACGTTCGCGAACTGCGTATTTGAAGACGTTGCCACCGCCCATCAGCAGGACGTGATCCTTCATCTCATCGACGGGGATGATGACATATTGCGCAGCCGACTCATGCCAAAGAATATGCGAGGCCTCGTGCCCGGTAACGTGCCCTTGCGTCTGTATGGCCTCGATGAGCGCCTCGCGCAGAGCATCATCTTGAGCAACAGTTGAAAGCAGACGCATCTTGCCCCCATCCATCACCGCGACCTGTGGCTCGCTCTTCATCACGCGATCTCTCCAGTTCTACGCCTACCAATCAACTATATGTACTATATCGACTATATACCTATATGTAAAATATGATTGTCAACGAAAGATGTAAGCCCCTTTGGGATTCTGGCATCGAACTCACATGATCCATTTGGTGGTCCCCAGACACGGGTCCTTTCGAGTCAAGAGAATGCCGGAAAGCGACTGGACTTCCTGATTGTCGATCCCCGTTCGCCGCCCTGCGAGGTCGAATGTTCATACGACGTGGCGGATGCTGACAAGGATGTCGTCGCAAGGCGCCGTCAAGTGCCGCCGGATCCCCCGGTCAAGTGCAGCCAGATTCCCGATCAAATGCTGTCAGATTTTGCAGGCTGCAGCACGACGGTTCCGTCCTTCGGATCCATGTTGGGCGTAAACTGGAAGTCCCTGCAGGACGGCGTCTACCGGCACCAGGGCTCGGTCCTCGACCTGACATGGTCGATCAGTTCCGCGCTCGTCGCTCGTCTGTTGCCGTTCAGGTCGGTCTCCAGGCCGGTCAGCCCCCGGCCAGGTATCGCGTGAAGATGCCTCCACCGCCATCTTCCCATGCCAGCCGGCGGGGCAGCGCAGCGAAACCCACATGCGCACTTCGACGTCCTCCGAAACCGGCTCTTCGTCGCGCACCACGGGCATCGCACGAACCAATGTCCGTGGCGGCGGGTGACATCGCGGACCCAGACCGGATCTGCATCGAACGCGACGCGAGTGCGTTCCGCCCTGGCCCCGTCACTTGCCGTATGTCTCTGCAGCGCGTTCGGGCGAGATCAAGCCTGCCTTGATGTCAGCGATGACGGCACTCCGGTCTCGCTTCTTCGGATCCCCGTACCCGGCGCCGGAGGACGTCACGACACGGACCACGTCATCCGTGGTCACTGGCAGGCCTGAGATGAAACGATACCGTTTCGTGCCGTCGGGCTTGATCACCTCGACATAGTTGCCCGACCCCTCGCGCCCACCGTCCACGGGCCATGGTTTCACCTTGGAACGCGTGTAGCCCATCGTCATGAAGGCGTCCCTTGCGCGAATGCGGTATTCCAGAACCAGCCCTCGCCCACCGGTCCATTGCCCTTCGCCGCCGGGTTCGACATTCAGTTCCATGCGATCCACAAACAGTCCGTTCCGCGCCTCGGAGATCTCGGCCGGAGTATTGTAGGTTTCTCCGTGGAAGTTGCAGAAGATGCAGAAATTGCCGTCGCGTCCCTGTCCCGCGCCCCAGCCGCCGAGCTGTGGCTCGATGATCGTATACTGCCGCCCCGTGTCGGGGTGGACGCCGCCGAGATACGTTCCGCAGATGGAACTGAAATGTCCCGCAGGCAGCAGCCAGGGGACATGAGGGGCAAGGCATCGCCATATCAGGTCATTGCAGCGAATCTCCGTCTCGTAATAGAAGCCGATCGCCGCGGGCTCTCGGGCGTGAAAGACCGAACCCTCGCGCGTCAGCACCTCAAGAGGGCGAAAGCTCCCGTCATTCGCGGGCGTGTCGGGGCCGGTGAGCGCCTTGAACAGCATCTGCGCGCAGATCACCGTGCCGTCGCGCGTGGCGTTTGCGGGCCCCGGATCCTGGTCCGGGTTGTCGCGCAGGTCCACGATGAACTCCGTGTCGGTGATGGTCACCTTGACATTGAACGTGCGCCCGTCGTCCTGCGGCTCCGACAGCTCGAAGGTGCCCTTGGGCAGTTTCGTCAGTTCCGCCCGGGCGGTCGCCTCGCCGAAGTCCATGAAGCGCGCCATGGCGACCAGGAACGTCTCGGTCCCGTACTTTCCGGCCAGGCCCTCGAGCCGCCGCGCGCCCACCCGGACCGAGGCGATCGCGGCCCAGACATCTCCCCGAATGAAGTCGGGCATGCGGGAATTGGCGGTGATGATCTCCATCACCGCCTCGTCCAGCACGCCCTCGCGTACCAGCCTTACGGCCGGCAGGCGCAGCCCTTCCTGAAAGATCTCGGTAGCATCGCCCGAAAGCGAGCCCGGCGCGATGCCGCCTATGTCCGAATTGTGGGCGATGTTCGCGGTCCATGCGAGCAGCTGCCCGTCCGAGAACACCGGCATTGCCAGGACAAGGTCGTTCAAGTGCGTGACCCCGCCTTGCCAAGGGTCGTTGGTGATGAAGATGTCGCCGGCACGGAAATCGTCGTGCTTTGACAGGATGAACCGCACCGACTTGTCCAGCACCCCGATGAAGGCCGGAATCCCGGCGCCGGACGACGCGATGCGGCCATCGGCATCCGTGATCCCGGTTCCCAGATCCAGCACCTCGTAGATTATCGAGGACATTGCCGTCTTGCGCATGGCGGCAAACATCTCGTCCGCGGTTGCCTGCAGCGCGTTCTGGATGATTTCCAGAGTGATCGGGTCGCTGGACATGTCAGTCGCCGGTGCGGGGATCGTGGTCAGGCGGCCCTTGCGCATGATCGTCGTGGAAGACGTCCGTGGTGTTGCAGATGATGACCGAGGCCGGCAGATCGGTGTGGTTGCGTGTCGCATGCAGCCGGCGGCTGTCGAAATGGACCGAGTCGCCCTCGTTGAGCACCGTTTCAGCGCCGTCGATCGAGATTGCCAGCGAACCGGAAAGCACGAAGTACAGCTCTTCGCCCGAGTGGCGCATGGACTCGATCGTGCGACCTGGCGGGTAATGCACCAGCATCGTTGTCAAGGTGCTGCTCGGGAAGGTCGTGGAGAGCCGTTCGTAGTCGATGCCGCCATCGGCCACCCGAAAGGTGACGCGCTGGCCTTGGCGGCTGAACTCGACGGGGTGCGGGGGCGGGTCGAAGAAGTCGGTGATGTGCGCGCCCAGCGCCTCGGCCAGGGCATTGAGCGTAAGGAGCGAGGGCGAGGAGATGTCGCGCTCGATCTGGCTCAGGAAGCCTGCGGAAACGCCGGCGGCGCCGGCCAGCTCCTGCAAGGTCAGGTCCCGTTCCTTGCGAAGCTGGCGCAGCCTTGAACCCAGGCCCTGGGTCTTGCCTGTCGCGTGAAGCATCGCCTCGTTTTTGCTGTAACTAAAATTTTTTGCCATGACTAAAATTTTGTTGACAAACGGGATGCGATGTCAAGAGATAAGTGGCACGTAAACATGTCGCGGATCGGTCACTTCGCAAGGAGGCCGAGCCGATGTCCGACAACCAGGACGCGGACGGCCGGTTTCCAGGATCCACATGGGCGTGCCATGCGTGCGTTCGGGGCAAGTGCGAAGTGTTCGGTCCTCCAGGAACCAATCAGGAGGGCTTTCACATGAACCATGGATTTGGAACCGGGCTGCTTTGCGCCACGATCCTGGCGTCCGGGATTGCGGCCGCGCCGGCCTTGGCGGAACGCATCTTGCGCGCCGACGAGGCGCCGATCGGAGAGCTGGACCCGGCAAAAGGCACGGACTACGGCGATACCGTCCTGGCGATCAACCTCTACGACAGCCTGGTCTATCCCGCCCAGGGCGCGTCGGGAGTGCAGCCCCATCTGGCGACCGGCTGGAGCATCGACGGTGCGGTCTACACTTTCAACCTGCGCGACGACGTCACCTTCAATTCGGGCAATCCGCTGACCTCTGCGGACGTCGTCTATTCGTTCGAGCGCCTCATGGCCATCGGGCAGGGCCACAGCGGCCTCTTTGAAGGCGTCGTTGACAGCGTCGAGGCGCAAGGGGATCACGCGGTCGTTTTCACACTGACCGAACCCTTTGCCCCCTTTCTCGCCTCGCTCGTACGCCTCTCCATCGTCGACAGCGCCACCGTCATGGCGAACGAGGCTGACGGCGACTGGGCGTCGGTATGGATGTCCCAGAACAGCGCGGGCTCAGGGCCGTATGTCGTTGTCAGCCACGACCCGCAGACCGAGACCGTGATGGCCTACGAACCCGACTACTTCCTTGAACCTGCCGAAAACTACCCCGAGCGGGTTCGCTACCGCTACGGGCTCGACGCCCCCGCGGTGCGGGCCCTGATGGCCCGCGGCGGGCATGACATTTCCAGCCAGTGGCTGCCGCCCGAGGTTCTGGCGGCCCTTGCCGAAAGCGGCGCAAGCCTGGTGACGGAAGCCGGTCTCACGGGCGAGTACTTCAAGCTGAACACGCGGCGCGCGCCGCTCGACGACGTGCATTGCCGCCGCGCCCTCGCCTATGCGTTCGACTACGGCACGCTCCTTCAACTGACGCGGATCACCCCGGAAACAACCCAAGGGCGGCCGATGTCAGGCGCCTTGCCCGAGGGGCTGCTGGGCTTCGATCCGGAGCGGCCGTATTTCGAGCGGAACATGGCGCTGGCGCAGGAAGAGCAGGCGCTCTGCGCCCATGACGTGGCAGACTACCCGCTGGAAGTCGCGTGGATCGCGGAGACCCCTGCGCGTGAGCGCGGCGCGCTCATGATGCAGGCGATCTACAGCCAGCTGGGATACAAGGTGGCAATCGTGCGCACTCCCTGGGTCCTGCTCACGGAGCGGGTGACCAACCCGGAGACGGCTCCGCACGTGGTCGAAATCGCGATCTCCGCCGTGTCGCCGGACACGGACTCGCTCCTCTTCAACATGTACCATTCGTCAATGCCGCACACGTGGATGTCCTCGTCGTACTACGTGAACCCGGAACTGGACGCGCTGCTGGACGAGGGCCGGATGGAAACGGACCCGGCAGCCCGGCAGGAACTGTATGCACAGGCCAACGCAATCCTCGCGGAGGAAGTGCCGGACATCTATGGCTACGAGCTTCTCAGCACCTTTGCAGTGCGGGAGGGCGTGACATTCCACAATCTCGCGGATCCGGCACGCACCTACCCGGTGTCGGGCTTCAACCTGCGCTTCATGGACATCTCGGTTCCCGCGACCGAGTAGGCCGCAAGGTCTCGGGCGGACATGCCGCCGCCCGAGACCGCGTTCACCGGCAATGACCGACCTGTCGTGACCATCCTGTCCCGCTTGCTGAGACGCCTTGTCTCCACGCTCCTTGTGCTGTTCGGCGTCTCGCTCCTGATCTTCCTCATTGCCCGCGTCATCCCCGGCGATCCTGCGCGCATCGCGCTCGGTCCGCGCGCGTCAGAGGAACAGGTCGAGGCGATGCGCGAGACCCTGCACCTCAACGAGCCGATCATTGTGCAATACGCGTTCTTCCTGGGCGACCTGTTGCGCGCCGACCTTGGAATCTCGCTGTATTCGAATCGCCCCGTGATGACCGACATCGCGGAATACCTGCCCGCAACGCTCGAGCTGGTTTTCCTGGCCGGATTCCTGATGGTGTCCCTCGGCCTGCCGCTGGGGGCCTTGTCGGCACGTTACCGGGACCGCTGGCCGGACGACCTGATCCGTCTCCTGACGCTCCTGTCCGTTTCGGCGCCTTCCTTCGTCTGGGCGGTCGGGATGGTGCTGGCGTTTTCCTTCGCCATCCCGCTCTTTCCGATCGCGGGCCGGATCTCCGAGACGATCGACATCCAGGTCGTCACCGGATTCCTGCTGGTCGACACGATTGTCGCCGGCCGTCCCGACGCGTTCGTCTCGGCGCTCCACCATGTCATCCTGCCCGCCTTCGCTCTGTCGCTCTCGGGTATCGGGCAGGCGGCACGGTTGACCCGCACGAACATGATCGCGACATACGAGCAGCCACATGTGGAGATGGCGCGAGCCTACGGCTTCTCGGAGCGGGACATCTCGAGACGCTACGCGTTCAAGCCATCGCTCATTCCGTCGCTGACGGTGATCGGGCTCGACTTTGCCGCCCTCCTGGGCAACGCGTTCCTGGTCGAGGTGATCTTTGCCTGGCCCGGCATCTCGCGCTACGGCGTCGGCGTGATCCTGCAAAAGGACCTGAACGCAATTGTCGGCACGGTGCTGATCATATCGGCCACCTTCCTGATCGCCAACATCGTCGTGGACTTGCTTGTGTCGGTGATCAACCCGCGAATCCGGTTGTCGGAACACGGCAAATGAGACGTACTGTTGCAATCCTGACAGGAAATCCGCTGTCGCTTCTCGGCATGGGGCTCGTGAGCTTCGTCATCCTGGCGGCTGCGCTCGCTGACGTGATCGCCCCGTACCCTGGCCACGCGGGCGCCGTGGTGGACTTCGCAAACGCCAACAGGCCGCCAGGCGCCGACTACTGGCTGGGCACCGACGTCGTGGGTCGCGATGTCCTGTCGCGGATCCTCTACGCCTACCGCGTGGCGCTTGGCCTTGGCCTGGTCGTTCTTTCAATCGCGCCGCCAATTGGCGTGGCGGTGGGGCTGATGGCAGGCTACATTGGCGGCTGGACGGACTACGTGCTGATGCGCATCACCGAAGTGTTTCTTTCGATCCCGCCCCTGGTCCTGGCCTTGGCCATCATGGGCGTGATGGAGCCCACCCTCCTCAACGCCATGCTGGCCGTCACCGCCATGTGGTGGCCGTGGTACGCGCGGCTCGTCTACAACATCACCCGCGGCGAGAAGGTCGAAGGCTACGTGCTGGCGGCCGAGATCATCGGCGCCTCGAAGGCCCATGTCATGTTTCGCGAAATCCTGCCAAACTGCGTGCCTGCCATCGTCACCAAGATGACGCTGGACGTGGGATTCGTGATCATAATCGCCTCCTCGCTCAGTTTCCTGGGTCTCGGCGTGCAGGCGCCGACGCCTGACCTTGGATCAATGGTGTCGGAAGGGACGCGCTACCTGCCCGACAGCTGGTGGCTGACAGTCTTTCCCGGCCTGGCGATCCTGGTAGCCGTCTTCGGATTCAACCTGATCGGCGACGTCCTGCGCGACGTGCTGGAGCCCGATTGATGCCCGCTGACCGCATCCTGGAAGTTTGCGACCTCAGGCTCGCCTTCCGCAACTGGGCGGGCACGACGGAGGTCCTGCACGGAATCGACCTTGCCATCGCCAAGGGCGAGCGGGTCGCGCTTGTGGGCGAAAGCGGTTCCGGCAAGTCCGTGACCTCCCGGATCGTGCTCGGCACGATGCAAGACGTGCCTGGCGTGCAAGTCGCGGGCAAGGTCCGCTTCGACGGCACCGACCTTGCAGAGATGACTTTCAAAGAGCGCCGCAGGCTACGCGGGCGCGAGATCTCGATGATCTTCCAAGATCCGACCATGGCGCTGAACCCGGTCTTTCGGATCGGCGCGCTCTTCCACGAAGTCCAGAAGCGGCGCGACCCGACCATCCGCCGTGATGCCGCCTGCGCTCGAGCTGCGGAAATCCTGCGGGAGGTGGCAATCGAGGATGCCGAACGCGTGCTGGACAGCTATGCCTTCCAGCTGTCGGGCGGCATGAACCAGCGCGTGATGATCGGCATGGCGCTGATCAACCGGCCACGTCTCCTGCTCGCAGACGAACCTGGCACGGCACTGGACGTGACCGTACAGTCGCAGACGCTTGAGCTGATGCGCCACATGGTTGCGCAATACGGCACGTCCCTTCTGTTCGTCTCGCACAACCTGGGAACGGTGCGGGAATTCGCCGACCGCATCTACGTGATGTACCGTGGGAACATCGTCGAACGCGGCCCCACGGCCGCGATCTTCAACAATCCTCGGCATCCCTACACGCGGGCGCTTCTTGCTGCCATTCCTCGACTGACGGGCGGCGGCATTCCGGAGATCGCGGAACGGTCCGAGGCCTTTCTCGAACCGATGTTCATCCATCCGGAAGTCACGGAATGACCGCCTCGGTCCTGTCGGTCGAAGACGTCGGCCAGACGTTCGAGGCCGGTCGGCGGCAGGGCGCCGCAATCGATCGCGTGCGCCTCGAACTGCCCGAGGGCGAGGGCTGCGCGACCGTGGGAGAGAGCGGCTCGGCGGGGAGCACGGCGGCACGCTTAGTCTTCGACCTGGTTCCGCCTTCCGAGGAGCGCCTTCGGTTCCGGCGTCAGGCGCTGCGCGCAAGACGCTCGATGATGCATCGACGCCGGACTCAGCATGTCCGGCCGGACCCGCTGCCGTCGCTGATCCCGCGCTGGCCAGCTGCAGCCGCGCCCAGGCCTGCTCCGGACGCTCTTCGCCACGGCACGCCCGGCGGGCGTCCGGGGGACGTTGCGAGGTTGCTGGAAGAGGCGGGGCTGGGGCCGGGCCTTGCCCGCCGCAGGCCGCCTTGCCTCTCGGGCGGGCGGCGTCGGCGAATCGTGAAAACCGGCGCCCAGGCGTGCCGATCCGAGCTGATCGTCCCGGATGAGCCGATCCCGGCACTTGACGTGCTGGTCCGGGCTCTGGCACTGCGACCCTTGAGGGTGCTGCAGCTCTTGCATGACCTGCGGGTGGCGCATGCGCTGACCTGCATCTTCGTCACCCATGACCTTTCGGTCGTGCGCAGCATGGCAGGTCCTGTCGCCGTGTTCCACGGCGGCAAGACAGTTGGGATTGCGCGGGCCGTCCAACTCCTCGAGTGTCCGCGTGGCGACCATGCCCGCGCCCCGCCCTCGGATGTGCCCGCCAAGTTGTCCGAAAAGGTCGTGCTGCCGAATGCACAATTTGAAGGAGGTCCGGACCAATGCGTTCCACCCGATTGCTGACTGCTGTCGAGGCCCACGCCGAAGGAGAGGGCGGCCGTGTCATCACCGCCGGGGCGCCGCTCCTGAGAGGCGCGTCGGTGAGGGAGAAGATGCTCTGCATGCAGGCGCATCACGACGACATCCGGACGCTGATGCTGCAAGAGCCGCGTGGCCACCCGGCGCTGTGCTGCAACCTGATCGTGCCGCCCTGCGACCCCTCGGCCGATGCCGGCTTCATCATCATGGAACAGACCGAGTACCCGCCCATGTCCGGCAGCAACACGATCTGCGTGACAACCGCGCTGCTCGAAACGGGAATGATCCCGATGCAGGAGCCGGTGACGCGGCTGCGGCTTGAGGCACCTGCCGGGCTGATCGACGTGGCAGCGCTTTGCCGCGACGGCAAGGTCGAGCTGGTGCGTTTCCAGAATGTGCCTGCATTCGCGGTGCACCTGGAAGTGCCGCTCGATGTCCCTGGATACGGAATGGTCACGGTGGACATCGCCTGGGGCGGCATGTTCTTCGTCATCGCCGACGCACGGGCATTCGGGATCGACCTGGTCGCGGAGCAAGGCAGCGCGATCGTGCAGGCCTGCGAGGCGATGCGCTCGGCCGCTGCCCGCCAATATCCGGTCACGCATCCGGAATTCCCCGAGTTCAAGGGGCCGACGATCTCGCAATTGACAGCCCCTGCCGACGACCAGGCCCATGACGGCATCAGCGCCGTGTCGGTGTCCTCCGGGGATTTCCGTGGCGCCGGGGAACTCACGGGCGCCTTGGACCGGTCGCCCTGCGGCACCGGAACCTGCGCCAAGATGGCTGTGCTTCACGCCAAGGGGCAGCTGGCGCCCGACCAGGACTACGTGAATGCCGGCCCCCTGCGGACGACCTTCACTGGCCGCATCGAACGCCTGACCACGGTCGGGCCCCATGACGCGATCGTTCCGACGCTGTCGGGGCGGGGCTGGATCACGGGTCTCAGCCAGCACCTTTTGGACCCGAGCGACCCGTTCCAGGCCGGGTTCACCGTCGGAGACATTTGGGCGCGCTAGCCCGGACACCTCGCCAGTCCGGCTGGCTTGGGACCACTCTCCGCGACACATGCATGCTCATGGATTCTCATCCAGATTGTCGCGCTATAGGCGAAACTGTCCGGCTACTTTGGCTGACATTCGGGTGGTACGTTGGTGAAATTTTGCACGGAGGCCGCGTGGACCGTTGCGGTGGGGGTGGATCAGACATGCTCCGCCGCTTCCCAGCCGAAGAAGACGTTCCTTATGTGCTCGCGTGTGAACGTCTTCAATGCCCTGCCCCTGGCGACAATGAGCAGCGTGCCGTCCACGAGGTGCACCATCAACACGCGGGTCTCGCTGTTCCTGACCTCGTTGATCCGGTTGGCGAGCGCTCCCTCGATGGATTCGATCTCGGTGCCCCAGATGCTGTCGGTCAGGATCAGGCTGTCCGGCGTGAATTGCGTGATCCTGGGACGGCCGTCGTCCCGTATCCAGGTGTAGTCCCAGTGCAGGAACACCTGCACCTCGTCGGCCCGGAAACTCCCCTCCTCGGAACCGCCATGGCCCACCATCGACCCATGACTGGCCAGACAGCCCGACAGAACTACGGCGAGGAACGCGGCCGCTATCGCTCTCATCTCTCTCTCCAGCTCCCGTGTGGATCAATGGCCAGTTTGCACGACTCGCTGAGCGGGCGCTCTCCACCGCCTCCCCTCGCACGGTGTCGCGGTTGAGGGCGGCGTCGGTGCGCAGGATGGCCGCATTGAGGGGGAAGGCAGGCCCATACGGCGCCCTGTTCTCCTGTGTCGCGTCGTCGAACCGGGTCTGGATTCGTGCCCTCCTGATAGGGCACGCATCGCGGAGCGCAACGGCGTTTGCGGCGTGCTGCCCGGAAAAATTGCGCATTTTATCGAAACAACATGGAGAACTCGAAATTTCACATAGACATTTCACACAAAATAATCCGGCGTCCGGCAGAATTGGGGTTGCTGGCGCAGCGCGGCGGAATGCTGCGGGCCGACCGCCGCGGCCATGCCGACCGTGACCCGCATGCCGTCATGCGGGGGCTTGCGTTGCCTTCCGATTGATCCAGTCAGGTTGCGAAACGATTACGGCGTGATGCAGTCTCAAAAAAATGCGAACCATAACAGCAATATAACAGAAACTGCAGCGTAACTGAGCCAGACTCGAGCCGTGGAAATCGGCTTCACCGCGTACTGGATGCTTCGGGCAAGTTTCATCCTGGGTCGCCACGCAGCAGGTTCTGAACCCTGGCGAGAGGTTCAGAGTCAACAGGTTTTTCGGTATCGATCTGCACCACCGGCCCCAATGACAAGGGGTGCGCCCGGCTTGCCAGTTCAAAGAGTTCGTCGGCGTAGCTTGCTGGAGGATGCCCCTCCGTCCTTCGGCTGGCTCGCTTGATGTAGCGTTCGGCCGCAACCTTGGGCGAGACCTTGCACCATATCTCGACAACATGGGTGATCTGCGCTTCGGCAAGATGATCCCGTAGCGCCACGATAGGAAGAAAGCCGTGCCAAGCGTCGATGACGGGAACCAGTTCATTGGGGAAAGCGCCAATATTGGCAAAGATGCTTTGATAGCTTGCGCGGCCCAGCATTCGGTTGTGATCTCGATCGCCGATGCCGACATGGTCGTAAAGGCACTCCTTGACTGTATCCAATGTGAAAGGGACGGCAGGGATGCCTGCGTCGGTCAAATGCCGAACCAGGATGGCGGTCACGGCCGACTTGCCACTTGCCGGGACACCATTGACGAGAACCACGCTTTTCACCGTTCGTCCCTTGCGAAACATCGTAATCCCGCGCCGATGACGCCCGCCTTGTCACCCAGCTTGGCAGCTTCGACGGGGCATCCGAACCAGGAACCTTCATTGTCGATCTCCGAAAGAGCCCCGACCATTTCCTGGCCCAACCCACCGCCGACCACGATAAGTCGGGGATCGAAGGCAGCCAAAGCCGAGTCCAACGCGCGCCGGAATGGTCCGGCCCAGTTGATCAAGACGTCCGAGGCTGTTTTGTCGCCTTGTTTGGCACGCTGGAACACATCGCGCGTCTTCAGCCCTTCCTGCAAACCAGCCTCTGCAACAAGACGGCCAAGGGCCGTGCCCGAACTGAAGGTTTCGATGCACCCACGGCGCCCGCAATTGCAGCGCGGGCCATCGCCGGCGACGACCATATGGCCGAACTGGCCAGAAATCCCGCCACCGTACCAAGGGGCACCGTCCAGAAGGATCGCACCGCCGATCCCCGTTCCCACGGTCACCATCAGGATCAGGCCTTGTGCGACCTCGGGGCGCGCGTGAGCCTCGGCGATCAAGGCCATGGTGGCGTCGTTTTCAACTCGGGCTTCAAGGACAAGCCTTTGCCGGATGCGGCCTGGAATATCTAGCCCTGCGATATCCAGATACCCCGCCGACAAGATCACGCCATTCGCGGCATCGACACGACCGGGAACGCCGATGCCAACCCCGGCAGTGCTGTCGTCCGCAACCGTCTCGACAAGTCGCAAGAGCTGAGCCATGAACGCCTCCCGGCCGGCCTCGACCGGCTCGATCAGGTGGTCCTCCATTGCTCCGGTCGCGCCTACACGGGCGGCGCGAATGTTGGTGCCACCCACGTCCACGCCAACGGCTGTGCGGGCGCTGGCCGTCACCTATGGGCCTCCAGAATCGCCTGAATTTCCTGCAAGCGCGCGCTGGCGACCGTATCCAGACGGTCGGACAGAACGCCTTGATCAAGCGAGATGCAATCCTTCCAAAGCGCGCGCCCGGCGATGACGCCCGAGGCGCCGTTCTGCATTGCGGTTTCGACTTGGCCCAGAAAGGTCTCGTGGTCGACACCTGCCGAGAGAACCGCCCAAGGAACCCCGTCGCAAAGCTCGGTGACCTGGCGACAGGCCTCGGGTGTACCGGGGTACGGCAGCTTCAGGACTTTCGAGCCGAGATCCAGGCATATTCGGGTGCCTTCGACGATCAAGCCGGGAAAGGCACGGGCATAGTCTTCGTCGATTTCGCCCTCCAACCGATAGGTCAGGAATTCGACCACAAGCAGCAGGTCTTCGGCCGCGAAATCGGCGACACAATCGCGTATCGTCTGGATGTTGACGGTATTGGCCTCGGGTGTATCGGCGCGCAAATAGACCATCAACTTGGCGCCGGTGCCGCCCAATTCGCGGACGCTTCGTGCGGTGGTACCGGGCACCAGTCTCGAAATTCGATACCCGTTCGCATCGGTGTCCCAGCCTGACGCATCCAGCCCGATCAGCAATGCCGTGTCCCGTGCCAGCGTTCCGTCGTCCACAACACCCGGTACGGCGCAAACCGCATCGAGAAGGATGCAAGAGGCCTTGTTTGCAAGGTGTTTGACGATACCCGACTTCACTTCGCCAAGTGTCTTTTCGTCGATGGCAGCCTGCGCTTCGGCCGTGTCCGCCAAAACCTTGCGCATCCCGCCACGCTGGTCCGCCGCTACGACCATCATCATGCCATTCGGGGCGCAGATTTGCTGATAGCCACGGCGTTCGGCCGTGGTCATGTTCTTGGTCACTTTGCGCGTCCCTATGCCGGTTTTTCATGCCAGATATCCTACGGGAGTGGGCAATGCGCAACCCCGACCCAGGTACGGGCAGTCGCAACACCTATGGTAATGCGCGCCACTTGGACTTACCCATCGGGACGTCGGAATTCACTTTGGAGAGCGTTCAGATGTCAGATTTTGGAAAGGCTCCGATCCTTGTGACCGGGGCAAGCGGTGGCATCGGCGGAACAACTGTCCGCCACTTGGTCAAGGCCGGAGCGGAAGTCATAGCCAGCGGTCAGAATGCGGACAAACTGGACAAGTTGGCCGCCGAAACCGGCTGTCGTGCCTTGCCGTTCGATGTCACGTCGGAAGATTCCGTGCGCGAAGCGCTTGATGGTCTTGATCTTTGGGGCCTGGTCAATTGTGCGGGTTTCGGCGGCGAGATCGCGACGCCGATGGACACCGATATCGAAGTCTTCGACAAGGTGATCGGCATCAACACCCGCGGTGCGCTCCTGGTGACGAAGTACGCCTCGCGCGCAATGGTCCGGCTGGGCCAGGGCGGTGCAATCGTCAACGTATCCAGCCAGGCGGGACTTGTAGCGTTGAAGGGGCATATCTCGTATGGCTCGTCCAAGGCCGCACTTGACAACATCACGCGCGTCTCTGCGCTGGAGCTTGGCCAATACGGCATCCGCGTGAACGGCGTACACCCCACGGTCGTTATGACGCCGATGTCGGCGTGGTACTGGGGCAAGCCCGAAATCGAAGGCCCGTTCCTGTCGCAGATGCCGCTTGGCAGGTGGGCGAGCGAAGATGAAATAGCGGCACCAATCGTGTTCCTCCTGTCGGAAGGCGCATCCATGATCACCGGCGTCGCGCTGCCTATTGATGGGGGCTACACGGCCTGCTGAGGCGGGTGAAGAGCGCGGTGAAGGGAGCGATTTCCCTATGGCGGACCGCGACTTTTCCAGTGCGCTGCAATCAAGCGGTTCTTTTGAATCCGGATCAGGAGATTGTCCCTGATTTGGCGGATTTCGCGAAGGCTTGCCGCGCAAGCCGCAATTTTTTCGTGGCCGCGCTGTCCGCCGACGTTCCTGGCCGTGGATTCCGGGCGTGGCGGAGCGCTCCTGCAAGACTTCAAGAAAGCCCCTGGACGGGGGAGGAAAGGAGCACTCCGACGGAAAGCCTGCAACCTGCGATCTCGATTTCCGACATCTGCGACGGAAGCGAATCCGTCACGGCGGCAATGGACGGCCTTCCGTAATGGGGCTCCCGACGTCAAGCACCGATTCCTGTGCATGAGCGGCCACGAAGCCCGAACCCGACAAGACTGACCAGGCGCCGGCTGCAAGGGGCGCGGCGGTGATGCCGGGAGCGGCGTTGGCTTTTTGCCCGGAGCGGAGGGTTGCCTGGTTCGCCAGACTCTTGCGGTCGCTCCGGCGAACCAGGCAACCC
>JAJDVJ010000075.1 GCA_022826205.1 Silicimonas sp.
TGCCAAGCGCGGCGTCGTCCGACGCGCGAAAAATCTACCGCACGCTGGGGCTGAAGTGGAACCCGGCGCCGTTCGCCTACGAGCGACGGGAGCGGAAGAAGCCGAGCTGACGGGCCGGCCGGCCCGGACCGCGGCGCCGGGGGCGCCGAAATGTAGTGCCCTTTCTCGAAAGCGGGCTCAATGATTTCAGACGCTTGCAAGCGAATAGGTCTGAACTCAAGAAAAAGGAGCCCGAAGGCTCCTTTTGAATTTACTCTCGCCTGCACTCAATGGCGCGGGGCGCCGCTCCAGACGTATTCGTCGATAGCAGGCACCCGGCTGATGAAGCCGTATCCGGCAAGCCCTTCGTTCAACTCGTTCCACAGCTCGGTGTTGAATTTGGACTGCAGCCCGGCATAGGGGCGGCTCATTAGGTAGTCCGGCGGCAATGGCGTGTTCTCGACGTCGATCTGGCGCACGGCATCGGGATTGGCATTGGCCCAGTCATGCGCCATTTCCATCGCTTCGACGAACTTGGACAGAACCTCCGCATTCTCGGTGGCCCACTCCTTGTTCGCGGCAAAGAATACCGCTGGGACCCCCTTGATGACCTGATCAGAATACTCGGTTAGCTCGCGCATTCCGCCAGCCTTGCCGAAATCGAAAAAGAGCCCGATCGGGATGCCAGCATCCACCGCACCCGATTCAATGGCCGCGTTGACGCCTGGGAAGGGCAAATTGACGAGTTCAACATCGTCGCGCTTCATCCCCGCGGCCTCGATCGCCTTCAGCACCGAATGTCCTTGCGGGCTCGCGATGCCGGGCAGGCCTATCTTCTTGCCCTTCAGGTCAGTGATTGCCTGCACGGGGCTATCGCCCATGACCAACAGGCCGTGGGTCGGAATGTCACCGTCATCCTGACCGTTGATCACGGCGACCACCGGGGCTCCATTGGCGACAGCCGCGACCAGCGGTACGGCTCCAGTCATCGCGATTTGAGATTGTCCTGAAATGAGCTCAGCAATCGCGGCGTCAGGCGAGGTACCGATAGCCAGTTCGATCTCAATCCCTCGCTCGGCGAACCAGCCTTGTTGCTGGGCGATGATGAGCCCTTGGAATTGCCCAACCGGTGAGCGATTGATCCGCAGTTTCGTCATTTCTTGGGCAATCGCGGATCCGGCAGTCAGAGCGACGGCCGCTGCAATCCCAAGTTTGGTCCAGATCTTTGTCATGTTTTTCTCCCATGTCAGTTATTCTGGTTTCTAGTTTCCCATGATTTCGCGCATAACCCGGTTTCGGGTTTCCACAAATCTCGGGTCCGATTTGGTAGCGATCTGCTCGCGTTCGCGACCAAGGTCGATTTCGATGGCATCGATGACGCCAGCCGGCTTACCGTTCAGGACGATCACCCGGTCCGACATATAGACCGCCTCGTCAATGTCGTGGGTTACAAGAACAATACTGATGCCCAGACGCCGCTGAAGGTCCAGCACCAGGTCTTCCAGAACCAATTTGGTTTGGGCATCAAGTGACCCGAATGGTTCGTCCATAAGCAGGATGTGGGCGTCGTAGGCTAGTGCACGCGCTATCGCGACACGCTGCTGCATTCCGCCGGACAACTCCCACGGGTACTGCCCGCCGGCCTGTTCCAGCCCGACATTCGCAAGGCATTCCTGCGCTATGCGCTCGCGTTCAGCCCTTCCGACGCCCTTGCCCTGAAGCGGGAAGGCAACGTTTTCCAGGGTGCGCATCCATGGCATCAGAGATCCACGATAGTCCTGGAAGACCAACCCAATCTCGCCCACTGGACCGGTAACAACCTGATCGCCGATTGTGGCCCGACCGGCGGTCAGCGAAGTCAGGCCCGACAGGCTGCGCAGAAGCGTTGTCTTGCCCACCCCCGAGGGACCGACAATTGCCACGATCTCTCCCGGCGCGACATCAAAATCGATGCCCTTCAGGATATGCGCGTCTCCGTAGCTCTTAGTGAGGTTCTCAACCTTCATGTGCGGGGCATTGCCGGTGTTTTTATTCATGATCCGTCCAGCCGCGTTAACTTTCGCCGTGGGCTTGGAAATGCCAGGCCAATGTCCAGCGCTCGATGCGCAAGAACACTGCGCTTAGCAGATACCCTAGAATTCCGGTCAGAATCGTGCCGCCCCAGGCCTCTGCCATGGCAAAGGATTCCTTCTTTTCACGAATGTAGAATCCAAGACCCTCGCTCGCGCCGACGAATTCGCTGATCACCATCAGGACCAGCGAAACCGAAAGTGCGATACGCAAACCCGCCATGATCTGGGGCAAAGCCGCCATGAAGAGGATGCGCCGCGTTCGAAGGCCAAATGGAATGCGGAAGGCGCGTGCGGTCTCCATCAGTTGCGGGTGCATGCCGCGCACGCCGTCGATCGTATTCAGCAGGATCGGCCAAACGCACGCGAAGACGATGATGAAGACTTTGGGCGCCGAATCTGTTCCCAATGCCACGATGACCAGGGGCACGATGGCGGCGGGGGGGATTGCCCGCACGAAATTCAGAAACGGACCAGTCGCAATGCGCAACCGGTCGTTTTCGCCGATGACGAGCCCCGCGCCAATGCCCAGGAATGCGGCTATGAGGATCCCCATCGCCATGTTTCCAAGGCTTGCGGCCAAATGAGACCATAAAACGCCGTTCGCAAAATCATTGATCGTTGTCGTGACGATTGTTGAAAGCGGCGGGAAGAAAAAGCTGGATGTTCCGCTCGACCCGACCCACCAGACGGCGATCAAAGTGATCGGCAACCACCAGAACCAGATCAAAGATGTAAGCCGTGGCATGAACCTCAAAGTTCCGCCCCCCTGTGATGCCAGCCAAGCAGGCGATGTTCGGCAACGTCCCAGGCGCCGGTCACCGCGACGCCCATCACGCCGGACACCAGCACGTAAAAGAATGCAAGTGCCGTTTCATTATAGGTCTGCGCCAGCCCGATCAGCGCACCAACGCCCGGCACCTGGGTGAAAACCTCGACCGCAACGGCGACCAGGATCGAAATGCTCAGCGAAAGACGCAAGCCGGTCGCTATGAACGGCATTGAAGATGGAAAGATGACCTTCCGGAACCGCATCAGTGGCGGGATACGAAAACCGGCGACCGTGTCGATTATGGTCGGATCAAGCCGGCGTGCGCCGTAGATTGTTTGAAGCAGTATCGGAAAGAAACAAGCTATGGTCGTCAATATGATCTTGGTCGTGTGGTTGGTGCCGATGATGAGAATAAAGATCGGGATCAATGCAATAGCCGGGAAGGTGCGGCCGAAATCCAGCAGGATCCGGGTCGAAATCTCGACCGTGCGAAACACCCCGATGCAAAGCCCCAACGGAACGGCAATCAGGGCTGCCAGCGCGACGCTGGCAAGGGAATCTCGCAATGTGAACCACAGGGCCGGCAAGAACTCTTCGCGGGAAAACGCCGTTCCAATAGCCCCGGCCACTTCCAAAATCGGGGGGATCACATCCGGGTTGAACAAGCCGACTATGTCGCCAACCGTCCAAAAGACCAGGGCCAACACACCCACACCTGCCTGTTGAAGCCGGACGTTCATGCGGATTTTCTGTGGTTTGGCGCCACGTCAAGATGTGGCGCAATTTCAGACCAGATTTTCCCGCCCTGCTCGGACATGAAGCCAAGAAGCTCGGTGTCGAGATACTGACCAATCGCGGTCTCGTGGCTTGGCCTGGAACGCATCCGATCCAGCCAAGGCCCGACCCGGTCATATCGGCCAGCCCAAAACCCTTCGAACCCGAGATTGGCCATCCGATCAACATATGCGGTCAGCGCAAGATCTGCCAAACCGTAGGACGACCCGGTAAAATAGGCCGAACCCATCAGCGCATCCTCCATGTCGCGAAACACGGCAGACATGACCCCGATCGCGCCCTCAACGAAAACCGACCGTGCGCCGTTGGCAAAAAGATCCCGCCGTTTGGCCGGGACCTGCGGATTCGGCAGCCTGGAGAGGTCGGCCTCGATCTCCTCTGCATTGCGATGCTGGTGCACCATGGCACCGATATACGACGCAAACGACAGCGAATTCACCGCGTCGTGTATGGCCAGCGTTCGGATCAGCCACAGCTTGGTCGCCACACGCGCCGCCTTGTCCAAGGGCATCAGGCGCGGACCCTCGCCGACCTCGTCCACATATTCCAGGACCAGGCTGGATTCCCGGATCGCCAGATCGCCATCAACCAATGTCGGGACAACGGCTTCGGGATTTAGGGCCAGATAGGTTGGGCTGAATTGTTCGCCCTTGCCCAAATCGACCAACGCGCTGGTCCAGGGAAGGTTTTTCTCGGCAAGAACCAGACGCGCTTTCTGCGAGCAAACACTGTTTGTTGCGTGATACAGCGTCAACATGGCGGTAGCTCGTCCTTTCGGTTCAGTATCCGATCGTAAACCGCTTACGGATGTTTGAGGGGGTTTCGAGCTCGTCGGTGAGGGCCAGAGCGAAATCTTCGAACGAGATCGATGTCGGTGCACCGTCCTTCATCAGCATATGGTCAGTGCCATAGCGGAAAGCGCCGGTGCGTTCGCCTGGGACGAACATCCGGGAAGGGGAAATATAGGTCCAGTCCAGGTCGTCGGTCGCCTGAAGAGCTTCGAGCATATATCCACCGCGCAGCGAGTTAGGCTTGGCCACATCCGGAAAGCCCGGCTGGTCTACTTCCAATGTCCCGTCGGGGTGCTTCAGGCTTCCTGCCCCACCGACAACGATGTAGCGCTTGACCCCAGAGCCTTGCACTGCAGCAATCACGACATCCGGGTCAAGATCGAGAAACTTGACCGAACTCACGACAGCATCGTGGCCCGCCACTGCCTCTGCCAGGGCCTGCGCCGATCCATCGACGCCAACCGCGGTGACGTGGTCGTCAGATGGCACGTTTTCACGGTTTCGAACAATTCCGGTCACCGAATGCCCACGGGAAACGAGTTCAGTCAAGATTCGCGATCCGGCATTGCCCGTGGCACCAATCAGCGCGATCTTCATAGGCATTTCCTCCCTTGGCGGCTTATTTTTGTACCGCCGTGTTTGCCGCTTGTGCGGCCTGTCTCCACGATACTCTCACAGGGTACTATGAGTAAAATTGTTTGACGCGAACTCTTGGATCGATCTTGTCGATAAAAGTCGCAAAGCGGGTTACCAGGCCAGTGCACCGCCATCGACCCGAAAATCTGCACCGGTGATGTAACCAGCCTCGTCCGAAGCCAGGAAAACCGCCATATGCGCGATGTCTTCCGGAGTACCCAGCCGATTCACCATCAGCTTGTCCCAAACTGACTGCAATAGTTCGGGCCGTTCCAGCGCCGGCTCGGTGGCTGGCGTGACGATCATGCCCGGTGATATGGAATTGGCGCGGATGCCGTGCGGGCCACCCTCCATCGCCAATTGCCGTGTCATCGCCAGAACACCGCCCTTTCCGGCGGTATGGGCCAATGCCGGCGAATTTTTCAACGCCACATAGGCATTGGCCGAGGCAAGGTTGACGATTGCGGAGTTCCCGCTTGCTTTCAGCATCGACCATGCCGCCTTGCATGCCAGAAAAACGGTGTCCAATTCGCCTGCTATTGTGCGCCGCCAGTGTTGGTCGAACTCCATCTCTTCGATCCAGACGAAGTCCGCAACGGCTGCGGCGTTGACCAAAACATCAAGATTGGCCGAATTTTCCGAAACGAATTCAAACAGGTCGGCAACCGCCGCGGGATCGGTCAGGTCCGTCGCGTGGGTCAGGATATCAAGTCCATCTGACTGCAGCTCTGATTTCAGGGTGTCCAAGGACGCCCGGTTCAGATCCACCGCAATCACCGTTGCGCCGTGCCGGGCAAATCCCTTGGCGCAGCCCTCGCCGATGCCCGACCCTGCGCCGGTGACAACCGCGGTCTTGCCTGCCAGCCGCGCGGTCATTCGCTAAAATCCGACTTGCGTAGAATCTCAACTAGGGCGCCGGAGGGTTCGGTAAAAAAAAACGCCATTGCGGGCGGTCGCGGATCTCTCGGACCCCACCTTGGGTCATCTTCGGCAACCATTCCGGTACCGGGGCCGCGCATCACGCCGACAATGGGAACATCCCGGTCAAAAAGGGCTTCCAACACCGCCTGCGGGTCTCGGACGCTGAAGCAGGCATGTTTCGTGCCCTGCGTTTGCAAGTCGGTATTGGGCTTGAACCGCTCCGCTGGCGTTTCGGCGGATCCTCTCACCTCGAACAGTTCGATCCGAAAATCTCCGCGCCTGACGAAGGCCAGCTTTGCCTTGATTGGCGAGATTTCAGTTTGGAAATCCATCTCAAACCCAAATAGATCACGCCAGAAAGCCACTGCCTCGTCCAGATCGCGAACGCTGAACGCAATATGATGCGGCTCAAGGTCTGGAAACGGGGTGCCGGACATGTTTCTACCTCGTCGTCACATATCCGCGGAATTGCTGCAGATGGTCGGCCTCGGGCCGGTCAAGCAGGAAGGTCCCGACAAAATCCTTGTAAGGTTCGAAGAACGGAAACCGTTCATAGGTTGCCCAAGGCGGGGCTGCGATCTTGCCTGCCACCTGGGACATCGCGGCTTCCCACTCCCTGCTGTTTTCAAACCAGATCTCCGACAGCCGGTGAAAGGGCGATTTGCGGGGGGTGTCGAGCACCCGGCTGGAGATGAACCTTGTGACCTGTGGCAATGCGCAGATGGCGGGCACGAATTCCTCGCGAAACCATTTGTCACCTACCTCGCAATTGACGCCGTCAGGATAGGCGAAGACAAAGTGCCAACGGTAGTTCGCGCCATCTTCGATCGACCTCGGACCTTTGAAGTCATCTTCCCAGAACATCGGCAGAAATGTGAATGCGGTAGGATGGAAACCCTCGCGCGATCCCATCCATTTTGACGGGCGCAGGCCGAGGCCCGTCGGCTGCCGTGTGATTTCCAGGTATTCGTCGTTGAAGTGCTCGGTGAAGGCCAGGCCCACCGGCACGCCTTCGGTCGAGGTGCTGAACGGATCAATCAGCCAATAGTGTTCTGTCATTACGAAATTGTAGGTGCCGAAATCCTCGCCGCCCGGAGGGACCGGCAAGGCGCGGTAGGTGGCATATTTGGTAACATAGGGTGCGAACTGAGAGATGCTGTCGGCAACGTGATGCTTGTAAAGCCAGCGATAGGCAGCCGGGAGATCGCTGTCATCGCGCACGCTGACTATCAACGACGACCGCATCGGCTGCCATTTGGGGAAAAGCGGATCGGTCATGTCAGAACCTCACAGGTATGAGCGTGCATCGCGCCAGAACTCATCCGTCGGGCGTTCCAGCACATAGGTGCTCAGGACGTCCTTTCCGGGTTTCAGGAACGGGTAGGCATCGTGTTCTGCCCAGGCAGGCTTGGTGTATTCCGGCGGATTGTCGATTACCGAGTCGCGCCAATCTGCGAAATTGTCGTACCAAAGCTCGCTTACGCGGGCCCAGCCGACATGGACCGACCCTTGTGGCGGTTCCGACCCCGGCGCCCAGGTTCCCGGCAACCCGCCTTTCACCGGAACGGTCCGGGAGCTGAAAAAACGGTAAAGGCCCTTTTGTTCGCAAACCTCCGGCACATGGGTGTTGAGGAACCAGTCTTCGCCTTCTTCCAGCGAAACACCTTCGGGATAGCGTGTAAGAACATACCAACGCAGCACGTTCTTTTCGTGGGGCATGACCTCCCACCCCTTGAAATCCTCCGTGGGCTGCCACGGTACGAAACAGGCCGCGACGGTAGGGTAGATCGGCGGCGGCGTGAAGGACAGTTCGCCCTGTGGTCCGAATTTCGGGATGTCGCGCCAGTACCCTTCGGTCAGCCGCCAGTTGTAGAAGCCGTAGGCGCGGGCCTGAGGCGGCACGTCCACCGGCAGATAGCTGTCATGACGGGCCTCCCATGGCCCAAAGCGGCGCACGATCTCGGGCGAATGATCGCGCCAGTACCACTTTTCCATGGCGGCAATCTGATCGATGTCGATGTCGTGCAGAACGACACTCTTGACCTCGGTGGGACCCTCGTCAGTCATCGCGGTCACTTCATATAGCGAAAGGTAGCATCACGGCCCTGGCCGTCCAGCGACAGGTCAGTGAACGGGTTGCGGTGGCCCGGCTCAACCACTTTCCAAAGCTTGTAGAGCCCGGGCAGAAAAACTTCCCAATTCCCGACCTCTTCGGCGCAGTGTTCGGCCCAGATCTTGCCTTGTTCGACCGTCTCGGGCTTGCGTGTACCAATGCCCGACGAAATGCCACGCACGCCGGCATCGCTGCGTTCCCACTGGTGGATGCGGTACCCCATAGGGTCACCCGCTTCGAGTTCCTGTTCCGTGAACCCAAGCCCGGCAACGATGATCGCATGCTCCAATTGCAGAACGTCGCGGATTTCCGGTGCTACGTCCTCGATCCTTTCAAATCGGATATACAGGTTCAGACGCTGTCCGTCTTTCCAGGTTTGTGGCGCATTGTGGACTGCGCCGCGAATTTCGCCGTGCTGAAGCGGCACCGGCCATGTCAGGTATTCGTGCTGCTCGGGGTGCCAAAGTACAAAGCACTTTTCCATATTGCTCCAGAACCAATCAATCTGGCGCGCCGTCACATCCTCAAGAGTCCAATCCAGATGTGTGCCAAGATCATCGTGGCGAACGGTATATTCCATGCTGCTGATCCTCCCATTTTGTCAAAACCTAAACCAAACAAAAGAATTAGAAAAATCGCTAGTTAAGAGGTTTGGGATCGACAAGATCGATAATGCTCGCCAGGATATCGCAATGACACCGTACTATTTGTTGTGCGCGGAATGCTAGGAGGGTCTGCTCTTCCATGCGGTTCAAGGGCCTTGATCTAAATCTGTTGGTCGTTCTGGATCGGTTGCTGACCGAAAAGAGCGTTTCGAAAGCAGCTGAAACGCTTTTTTTGACCCAATCCGCAACAAGCGGGGCGCTTTCCCGCCTGCGTAACTATTTCGAGGATGAACTGCTCGTCAGATTAGGGCGTTCCATGGTCCTGACTCCAAGGGCAATTGAGTTGCAGGGCGCGGTGCGTAATGCGCTCATGCAGATCGAAGGCACGATTCTCACGCGTCCCCAATTCGACCCGCGAACCGCGCGGCGGGATATTTCCATCATAGCATCTGATTACATGACCATCGCTTTGCTTTCGGATGCTTTGAAAGAAATCGCGACCCAAGCACCGATGCTGCAGTTTTCGATTCAACCGCCAAGTGTCAACCCGCGCGGTATGCTAGAACGAGGCGAGGTAGATTTTCTGGTCATGCCCGATGTCTATTGTTCGCCCGAGCACCCCATGCAGCCGCTGATCCGCGAGGGGTACAAAGCTGTGATCTGGGACCAGAACCCTGATGTCGGTGACACGATGGACCTAAAGAAACTGCTGGAGTTGCCCCATGTGGCGGTGCGATTCGCCAACGCCGGTCCAACTTACGAAGGCTGGGTGATCGAACGCTATGCCAATGAGATGAGCGTCGAGGTCGAAGTGGGCTCTTTCAGTTCCGTGCCGTTCCTGATTGTCGGCACGCGGCGAGCTGCGCTGATGCACGAAAGGCTGGCCAACATCTTCGCGCGAACCCTGCCGCTGCGCCTGATGCCATGCCCCGTGGATATTCCGTTGATACAGGAAGCAGTGCAGTGGAACTTGCACAACAGCAACGACAACTGTCTGACATGGGTGCGCGAACAGCTAATCAGCGCCAGCAAAAAGGTCGATGACTAGACCTCAACGATGCGCCGCAACATCAGGTTGATTGCGCGGCGTCAAATTGGGCCCTGGCCGCCATGATGTCCGCGTCACGTTCCTGGATCCAGAACACCAAGTCAAAAAATCTGAATGCAAGTTCCTCCCCAAGAGGCGACAATGCATAATCGACAGATGGCGGGACCGTCGGATAAACGCTGCGGCACACCAATCCATCGCGTTCCAGCATCCGCAGTCGCAGGGTCAGCATGCGCTGGCTGATCGATTCCTCGTGTGCCAACAGTGTGACGACCCGTTTCAACTCGGCATGCCTGTATGTTCCGGTTTGCAGGATCATCAGGATCAACGCCGACCAACGATCACCAAGACGTGCCGGAATCTCGCGAACCGGTGCATCTCGATCGGGGGCCGGGCCATTCATGGTCTCAATGATTTTCTCCAACCCGGCAAGCCGACTGGCATCGCCTTCCAGGACCTTATCCAAGGTCATTAGTGCGTATGAAGTGTTCTGCTTGCCCATTGAGTTGCCAGACTAGGATCCCAACTTCTGCAAATCAACCGGGCGTGATCGGTTCTACCGCGCCCGCCTGAACAAAAACGTCAGCAGAAACAGCCGGGTTTTCCAGTCAAGCAACCTCACCCCCTTGCGTGCCTCTTCCGGAGTCAGTTTGGCGACCATCGGCATCGCACCGAATATCTTGCCCTTGATCACCAGTTTGTTCCCGTCCCGCCGAATGGCGGACACGTCCATCAGTTCCTTGCCTGTGGAATCCTGGATCTTCATGCGACGACCCTCTCGAAATCTATGTCCATGTCATCGAATATCCGGATCGCCGTGGCTCGTCCGGCGCCATAAACTCCGCCGCCCGGGTGCATGAAAGGTCCAACCAGATAGAGCCCTTCAACTCCCGGGACGGTGTATTGACCCAAGTCAGGCGTCGGGCGGTGGCCCATGGTTTGGTAAACGTACGGCGCACAGCCGTGCATGTCGCCCAGCACGAAGGAATTCGGTGACGACCGTTCCATGTCCAGTGGCGACCAATGCGAGGCCGCAATTATATTGTCGTCTCCCAAGTTGGATATGAACGGATCATATTGGCGCAGGGTTTCGGCCGCATATTGCTCTTTGTACTCGTCCCAGAATTCTGCCGTTTTACCTTCGATGCAGTAGGGCGCCATGGTGATCGAATGGAAAATCCCCGCACCTTCCGGTGCCCTTGTCGGATCGCCGTGGGTTTCATCTCCACCACCCAAAAGACGGCGCGGAGATATCCGCTTGCGCCTGAGGTAGTCAAAGTCGTCAAGCAGGCTTCCCAGGTCCTCATATGGAAAATACTCCAGCATGGTCGCAGAGGTGATCTCGTCACCGGCGGTGTATTTGGTCCTTTCCTTCAAGTCGTAGTGGGACACGAAAAGCGATTGGGCCGACGGGTTCACGGCCTGGCATTTACGTTCCACCTCAGGATCGATGCCTTCGACAAATTTGGACAGAACGCGCGGATGCAATGCAGCAACTACACCGTCGCGCCCGCGAATTCCTTCGCCGTCAGTTGTCTCCAAACCCCGTGCCTGGCCGTTTTCGACAATGACCTTGGCCACTTCGGTGTTCAGCCGCACTTCGCCGCCCAGATCTTCCAGGCACCGCAGGAGTGCCTCGGTCAGCCCACCCGATCCTCCAACCGGTTGACTAACACCCCATTGGTGGATGATCCCCGGCATCAAGAATATTCCCATGCCGGTTCCAAGTTCGTCAGGCAGTTGCAGATTTTCAGTCACCAGCTTCAATAGGTGAATCTTGATGTGATCGCCTTCGAAATACTGGTTCACCAAATCGAGTGATGAACGGCTCATCGCGTCAAGGATCAACCTGCCCTCTTCGGAACTATCGAACATCGCCATGGCGGGGCCAAGCGGAAGGGGCGGCGAATATAGCCCGCTCGCAAACATTGGCAACATGGCCATCGACCGTTTGGCGAATGCCCGGTAGGTTTCGGCGTCGCGCTCATTGAACTTGGCGATCTCGGCGCAGGCCTTGTCCAAATCCTTGTAGGTGATCAACGTCTTGCCTTCGGGAAAAATCGAGGCATACGGCACATCCGAATAACGATAGTTGAGGCCATATTTCGCCTTCAACCCCAGCTCATCCTCGGTCAGCATTGGGTTGCCTTGTATCATGATATGACAGGACGAATGCAGGTCGTGGTGATAGCCGGGCGTATTGATCTCACGGGTTACGACCCCGCCGCCGGGAAAGGCTTGCCGCTCAAGCACCAGGACTTTCTTTCCTGCCTTGGCCAAGTAACACGCTGCAACCAGCCCATTGTGGCCCGCGCCCATGACAACGATATCGTATTGCCCCGACATGGTATGTCCTCCCAAATAGTTAGGCTCTATTCACGGATAGCGTTGCTGCGGAGGTCTGAGAAGTAGGCACATGTTTGTGCCTACTTGTGCGGCAAGCGTCTGCGCGTTCTATTCGCCCACAAACTGGAACAGGGAGGCTGGTCCAATGACATTATCACTTGATGGGCGCGTCGCCATCGTAACCGGCGGGGCCGGCGGCATCGGCAGTGAAACCTGCCGTATCATGGCTGAACGCGGAGCGCGCATCGTCGTTGCGGATTTGAACATCGACGGTGCGGAGACCTTAAGAAATGACCTCGTTGCTGCCGGGCACAAGGCAATTGCCGTTCAGGTTGACCTATCGTCAGAGGAGCAGATCCAAAAGATGTTTGCCCAAACCATCGCGGCATTCGACCAACTGGACATCCTCAACAACAATGCAGCGCTCTTGTCACCCGAGGTCGCGCAGAATGATGGAAACATCGAGATGATGGACACCGCGATGTGGGACGCGGCATTTGCAGTGAATACCCGTGGCACCATGATCTGCTGCCGCGAGGCGTTGAAACTAATGTCCACGCGAAAATCCGGAGTGATAATTAACACCGCGTCCAACCTCGCCCTGCAGGGAAACGTAATTCAAGCGGCCTATTCAGCCTCCAAGGCCGCGATCATCCAGATGACCCGCTCGATCGCCACATCGCACGGCAAACGCGGTATTCGCTGCAATGCGGTCTTGCCCGGCCTGACCGGAACCCAGGCGGCGCTCAGCCATTTGCCGCCACAACTGATCGATATCGTAACTGAGGAAACCCTTACGCCTTATCTTGGGCTTCCGGCGGACATTGCCCAGCTGGTGGCGTTCCTCGCAGCCGACGAGGCCCGTTACATCACAGGCCAGGCGATCGCCGCAGATGGTGGTACATCAACACATATCCCAGGGTTCGCTAAATTGAGTGAGTTTGTGTCAAAGGAATAGTCAGTCAACGCGATTTCCTGTGGATCGTTCGCTGTCCAGACATTCGCCAACACTGCAGCATCATGCACTTTGTTCTCACAGGGTTTGTTGGCAGTTCTCGATCTTTAGACCGCCGCCAAGTGGGCAACGGCAGGTGCCGCTAGAAAACCACTTGAAGCAAAGGACTTGCTTGGGCCAGTGAGCGGCGGATCCCAAAACCGGCCCTCCTGCACTGCCGCACGGCCGGTAAGAGCCAAAAAGCGCCGTTGCGAGCTCATGCTGCGTGCGACATTGGCACAGAATTTGTGGCGCCGCTTTTTTTTTTGCTATCGCTGCAGCGCAGTGTGATATGCGATTAATCAAGACGAACACGGTGATATTTGATGAACCGTGTCCATGTCAGACTGTGTCTGTCAACCAGGCCCGTACTATGACGGCCTGTCTCTTGGGACGCGCTGATTGCAGCGAGCCCAAAACCAGTCGCCGGTTTAGCCAATCGACCTCACCCTTCGGTGCAGTTACTGAGATCACTGACATTGCGTATCGCCCTAGCTGGTGCGTTTCGTCCACGATCACGTTGTTGCGGATCATCAGGATGTCGCCCGCTTCAGTCTGCATCTCATAGAGTGCATCCAATTCCTTGACACCATCTGCCCGCATCAATTGGCGATCTGCGCCGCCTGGCAAGACCTTGCCCGATAGGCCGTCGAATTCAGCACCTGCATAGAAACTCCCACCCAGGATCGGGACCAAGTACCGGTGGCCGGAGGGACCTGGGCCGAGATCTTGCCGGTCAGCGACGTCGACGATAGCGGTCCACAATAATCGGGCGGTTGGAGTGCGCGAGGGGATTGATGTCAGGATTTCTTGGTCGGTCATGGAAAATTGGTACAGCAGTTCCGCTCGAAACGGGAATGGTTATTGCTTATCGCTCCCTTTGAAGATTTATTTGTTGCTTATCTCTTGATCTCCTTAGACGATGTGCATTCAAGCGGTGCCAGAGGTCCTCCATGCGCATACATAAAATCGCTTCAATTCCCGCCGACGGGATTGGTCCTGAAGTCATCGATGCCGGATTGCAGGTTCTGGATGCGTTGGAGCAGCGTGATGGCGGCTTTGCCCTAGAAGTCGAGCATTTCGACTGGGGGTCAGACTATTATAAGGTGCACGGCGAGATGATGCCTGCGGATGGACTGGATCGGATCAAGGGAAAGGATGCGATCTTTTTCGGTGCGGTTGGTGCGCCTGACGTGCCAGATCATGTCACGCTCTGGGGGCTGCGCCTGCCGATATGCCAAGGGTTCGACCAATACGCCAACGTTCGGCCGACACGCATCCTGCCCGGCATCCCCTCGCCACTGGCGGGCAAAGGGCCGGGAAATCTGGACTGGGTCATTATCCGTGAAAACTCCGAAGGTGAGTATTCCGGCGCTGGTGGGCGCGTGCATCGCGGATTGCCCGAAGAAGTGGCAACCGAAGTCTCGATCTTCACCCGTACGGGCGTGACTCGCATCATGCGCTTTGCGTTCGCCATGGCACAGTCGCGGACGCGCAAGCTGTTGACGGTGGTCACGAAGTCCAACGCGCAGCGCCACGGCATGGTAATGTGGGACGAGATCGCCGAAGACGTCGCAGCGGATTTTCCCGACGTCACCTGGGACAAAATGCTGGTCGACGCGATGACAGTGCGCATGACACTGCATCCCGAGAGCCTTGATACCATCGTCGCAACCAACCTGCATGCCGATGTGCTGAGCGATCTTGCCGGTGCATTGGCGGGCTCCATCGGCGTCGCGCCTACCGCGAATATCGACCCCGAACGGCGCAACCCGTCAATGTTTGAACCGATCCACGGGTCGGCGTTTGACATTACCGGAAAGGGCATCGCCAACCCTGTCGCAACATTCTGGACCGCATGTCAGATGCTAGAGCACCTGGGAGAAGCTTCCGCCGCCGACAGCTTGATGAAAGCGATAGAAGGGGTTTGCGCTGCTGGAATTTCGACGCCGGACGTCGGCGGGTCTGCGACGACGCAAGAGGTTACCGAGGCCGTTGTTGAGGCGATACGGGCTGCCAACGAATGAGGGGCTCCAAGTGATACGATATACCTATCGCTAAGGGGAGTGATTTATTTTTCGACTATCACTGTTCGCGATAGCGTTTGGGCAAGCGGAGCAACCGCTCAAGGGAGGAGTCCATTCATGTTTACCGCTATCCGCAAAATAGTCACCGCAGGCAGCGCTGTTGCCCTGCTCGCCGGTGTTTCCACCATCGCTCAGGCCGCCGATGAGCTCGTGATCTCGTCCGCCACGCCACCGCAGCACATCCAAACGCTGACAATGGCGTCCTTTGCCAAGGCTCTGACGGAGCGTTCCGGTGGAGCACTCAAGGCGAAGGTGTTTGATTCCAGCCAGCTTTATAATGCCCGCGACGTAGGCAAAGCCGTGGCCCGCGGCGACGTTGGCATGGCGACTGTACCGTCGCCCTATCTCAGCCGGGTCGAGGCCAATATCAACGTTCTGGACTTGCCCGTCCTCAAAGGCATGACCGCCGATCAGCGTTCGGCCATGCTGGATGGCGAAGTGGGTGATATCCTGAATGAAAAGCTCAGCGCCAAGATGGGCGTTGTGGTCCCCGGAAACTGGCCGGTTCTGGGTCGCGTTTACTACTGGTCGACCAGCAAACCGTTGACCAATTTTGATGAATTCGTCGGTCTGCAGATCCGTATTCCTGGTGGGGCCGGTCCGGCGGCCGTTGTTGAGGGCATGGGCGGGGTTCCCGTCGTGATGCCTGGCTCTGACATGCCGCTGGCTCTTCAACAGGGCACCGTCGATGGCACAATGGCGTCGATTGAATCCGTGGTTCAGCAGAAGCTGACCGATGTCGGCATCCGTTATGGGTTCTGGGACCAGGGCATCGTCGGCTTCCTGATCCCTGTTGTCAGCCAGAACTATTGGAACAGCCTGACCGCAGATGAACAGGCGCTTTTCACCGAGGTCTGGAACGAAATCGTTGCTGAACAGCGTGAAGCCAATAAGGCGGTGGACGCCGAAATGCGGGCCACCTTGAAAGACTGGGGTGTGACCATTTCGGACGCGGATATGGACGCTGCCCGCGCCATGCGCGAACAGATGATGCCGCAGCAGGAAGCCGTCATCGCCAAGTACAAGCTTGACGCAGCCCTTGTCGAACTGGCGACGCAGGCCGCCGCTCAGTGAGCCAGGCAATCGCATTTCTCGACCGCCTGATCGGTTGGATCGCGGCGGCGGCATTGGGCATCACGTTCGTGCTTTTGGTATACAATGTCGCCACGCGATACCTGATCAGTTTTGGCTGGGTGTCGCCCTCGGTCCAACTAAACTGGGTGTTCGAGATTTGCGTCTTCATGCTGGTCTGGGCGGTCCTTCTTGGGGTCGCCCGGATCGAAAAACGGGCCCAGCATATCCGGGTGGATTTCCTCTATAACAAGTTCGGCCCAAAGGGGCGGCTCATTACAGAACTTTTTGCTCTTGTGTTCGCCATGGGGGTTGCCGTGTTCTTCATTCGATCGGGGCAGATTGTCGTGCAGGATGCCATCCTGTGGGATGAGCGCAGTGAGACCACGTTGCGTACACCCTTCTGGATCCTCTATTCCGCGCTTCCCGTCGGGTTCATCGTGCATCTGCTCTTCATTGTCGAGCGATTTCGGGTGCTTGTCACCACTGGCGAAAGCGCCAAGCATTCAAGTCTCGATTAGGGGCGGCTTCTATGACATCGCTTATCCTGATCGCTCTCGTGGGCGTGCTGATCCTACTGGCACTCGGCATCCCGATCTATCTCGTGCTGATGGGCGTGGCGTCGATCCTGCTGGTGGCCGAAGGGCGCACGATCGCCGGGTTGGGCCAGCATATTCTGGATCACCTGCAATCGCCGATCCTGATCTCTGTGCCGTTCTTCATCTTGTCCGCCGTGCTGATGCAGGGCGGAGGGTTGGCGCGAATACTATTTGACGCGGCGCTGTCCTGGATCGGATGGATCAGGGGCGGGCTGGCGATATCGGGCGTTGCCGCAACGGCGGTCTTCGCCGCGATCACCGGGTCATCTGCGGCAACCACGATGGCTATGGGCACCCTCCTGGTGCCACTGATGGAGGAAAAGGGGTACAAGACCTCATTTGCCATGGGCCTCACCGCTGCCGCTGGGACGCTCGGTATCTTGATCCCTCCGTCATTGCCGATGATCCTTTTCGGACTGATCGCCGAAGAGTCCATCCCGCGCCTTTTTCTGGGTGGCGTTATCCCGGGGCTGATGCAAGCCGGACTGTTCGCAACCTACATCTTTTTCGTCGCCAACAAGGTTGGTGGCCGGGCTGAACCCTTTGGCGGTACCCGTCATCTCGTGCGCACGAATATCCACGCCTTCCCGGCCTACCTGATCCCCATTGTGGTTCTGGGTGGCATCTACGGCGGCTTTGTCACCCTGACGGAGGCTGCCGTTCTGGGCGTGCTTTGCGCCCTGATCGCGGTGCTGTTTGTCTATCGTACGGCCAAATTCTGGGAAATTCCCAAGATGCTGACAGAGGCTGTGGACCGCACTTCGGTAATCATCCTGATCATCATGGGTGCGACGCTGGTATCTGCATGGATCATCAAGTCCGGCGTCCCGCAAAGCTTTGCCGCTTCGATCGTGGAAAGCGATTTGAAGCCGTGGCAATTTTTGCTGATCATGAATGCCTGCCTGTTGATACTGGGAATGTTTCTTGAAGGCGTGGCCATCATTCTAATCGTCCTGCCAGTGGTCTTTGTCGTTGTGCGTCAGTTGGGCATTGACATGACTCATTTCGCGGTTGTCATGGTGATCAACATTGAACTGGCACTTTTATCGCCTCCGATCGGGCTGAACCTATTCGTGATGTCCAATGTCACCGGTCGGCCTGTTGGTGAGGTGCTGCGCGGTACCATCCCATTCTTCTTGATTATGCTGTGCCTGCTGATGTTAGTCACCTTTGTGCCAGCCCTGTCGACCTGGTTGCCCAATCTGGTACTAGGCGGTTGAGTGAATTCTGAGGGCGGAGAAACCACATGTCGCATCCAATCCTGATCGCAGGTGGCGGAATCGGTGGGCTTTCGGCTGCTCTGACACTCCAGCAGATCGGTGTAGAGTGCATTGTCTTCGAAAGCGTCCGCGAATTGAAGCCATTGGGCGTTGGCATAAACCTGCAACCCAATGCTGTGCGGGAATTATTTGATCTGGGATTGACTGCTGAAGAATTGGACAGATGCGGCGTCCCTGCCAAAGAATGGGCGCTTGTTGGGCTGAAGGGACAGGAAATCTATTCCGAAACGCGCGGGACCTATGCGGGCTACAACTGGCCACAGTACGCCGTGCACCGGGGCGAATTTCACATGGCGCTTTACCGTCGGTTTGTGGAACTGGCCGGCGCCAATGCATATCGGACCGGCCACCGTGCAACGGGTTATGAAAAAAATCCCGACGGCTCTGTTACGTTGGTTCTGGATGGACCCGACGGAAAGTGCCGAGAAACGGGCGCCCTTCTGATTGGAGCGGACGGTATCCACTCTGCCATTCGGGCGCAGATGCGTCCAGACCAGCCCCCGATCCATTGGGGCGGAGCGGTCATGTGGCGCGGAACATCGCTGGCCAAACCAATCCGGACCGGCTCGTCCTTCATCGGGCTTGGGACTCATGCGCAACGGATGGTTATCTACCCGATCTCACATCCAGACCCCGAAACCGGTCTTGCGCTGATCAATTGGATAGCCGAGGTCACCTATGACGACCCTTCGGCTCATGAAACCGTGGGCTGGTTTCGTCAGGTCGGGATAGAAGATTTCATCCACCATTTTGAGGATTGGACTTATGATTGGTTGGATGTGCCCAGGCTGATCCGCGGCGCAGATGCCGCCTTTGAAAACCCCATGTTTGACCGTGATCCAATCCCGACGTGGGTGGATGGGCCCGTGGCCCTGATGGGTGACGCGGCCCATGCGATGTATCCCACAGGGTCGAACGGTGCCAGTCAGGCCATCATCGACGCACGCACCCTTGGAGCCAAACTGATCGAGCACGGGGTAACTCCGCTCGCACTGAATGCCTACGACGACGAACTTTGTGAGCCGGTCTCAGAGCTGATCCTGCGCAACCGTGGTGCGGGTCCCTTTGGTCTGCTCAACATGGTAAACGACCGTTGCGGCGGCATATTCGAAGACATTAATGATGTCATATCTGAAACCGAACGTCGCGACTTCATGGGCAAGTATCAGGCCGCCGCAGGGTTTGCCCGCGATGCGCTGAACGCCGCCCCGCCAAAAATCGCGCCAGGAGCGAAAGTTGAGGGCTAGGCGGCTTCGGCCAGCGATGAGTCCAAGAACTCCAGCACCAACCGGTTGAAGACTTCCGGTGCCTGCTGGCTAACAGAATGGCCGGCACCCTCTACCTTGTGCGCCCGTGCTCGTGGCATTGCATCTGCGACGGCCCTGAAGATGGCATCATGGACTGGCGCCGTTTGAGCGCCTGACAGCAACATCACCGGCATTGGCAATGCCGCCAGATCAGCCGTTTCCAGCCATGGGAATTCATCGTCGGACAGGGCAAGGCTGCGGGCGGCCTTGGCGTTAAGCATCCGCCGCTCCATAATCGCCGCCGGGATATCTTGAGGGGCTTTGCCCACAATCCCTCCGGTCAGTATGGCCACACCCTCCGCATCGTCGCCACGCTCAAAGGCTTCACGGGCCGGCAGGGCAGAGTCTTCGAGAAAAGCCCTCGCAATCTCGGCTCCACTCTCAGATTGCAGCGCATAGCGCATCATCGGCGCTTCGACGGACACTACGGCACGCACTCGATCAGGTGCTTGCAGCGCCATGGCCAATGCGGTGAACCCGCCATACGAACTGCCGATCAGGATCGCCTGGTCTATCCCCAACGCGTCCATCAACGCTTTTAGGTCCTGTGCATCAACCAGGGCATTATGCTTTCGGGTATCCATCCGGTTTGGGTTGGGATGACTGTATCTGCGGGAATAACTGATGCAGTCAAACCGGGCGGTGAATGTCTCCCATTGTGGCCCGCAGGCCCGCCAATCCCCCATAGCGCCATGAATAAAAATCAAAGGATTCCCTACACCCGCGCGGACGTAGTGCAGTTCGATACCATCCGGCAGGACAACTGGGTTCGGTGTCAGGTCCAATAGTGCCAAAACGGTTTCCCTTGTGACTTTTCCGGGCCTGAGCCGGCCCCCGAAACGGTTTCTGTCGTTTTCAAGCTTAACAAAGCTGCCGATAGGCAGATAATAACTGACAGGTAATAGAGATAAGGATTTCCGATCACATGCCCCCGAGTGCGAACACCTTGCTGAACCGCTTTACCGTAAAGGCCAAGTTCCGCCACATGCAGGTTCTGGTGAAGCTCGCCGAAGTCGGCAGCATGCGCCGCGCCGCGCAGGCGGTGAACATGACCCAGCCGGCAATTTCGCAGCTGGTGTCTGAGTTGGAAAAGCTGCTTGAAACCGACCTGTTCTTTCGCCACGCCAAGGGGGTGGAACCAACCGAGGCGACAAAGGAATTGTTGCCCGTTGCCCACCGCATCCTGGGCGCTTTGGAAGATGGGGCTGAAAACGTCGCAAGCCGGTTGCAACAGCAAAGCGGCGTTGTGCGTATCTCCGCCAGCGCTGCCGCCATTGGCGGAATGATACAAGGGACGCTGGACCGCTTCGCGACACGCTACCCGGGCGTCCTGGTCCATATATCGCAGATGAATGATACCGATCCGCTGGGGGGCATTGTCGAACAAACCGCCGATATCGTTTGCACCCGAGAACCGTCGGTCGTGCCTGAAGGTTGGACATTCGAACGTTGCGCGGACGACATGCTGATCGCGGTCTGTGGGCACAATCACCCGTATTCATCACTGCAGACCATAACCACCGAAGAGCTCGGGCAGACCAAATGGTTATTGAACCGCGTTGGCTCGGTCGCGAGACAACGATTTGAAGACATTGCCTCTGAACACGGGTGGCCACAGGACTGTCGTTGCCAGATGATCATGCATATCCCTGAACTCACTAAGGAAATGCTGGCAACGGGAAAGTATCTTGCCATTCTTCCTCGCAGCGTTGCCCTCCCGTGGCTCGCTTCCGCTGAGATATTGGAACTGCAAACCGAGATTAACTCACCGCTTCCACCACTCGGGTTTTTATGGTCACCGGACAATGCCGGGACCGCGACTGCGTCCTTCGTCACGCATCTTAGAAGAACTCGATAACATTCCCGCTCGGCCGATTGAAATCGGCCAGGCCGCTGCGATGCCAAACAACGCCCGCGCCGCTGGCGCGAATGCTGAATGCGCTAGCGAAAGCCGCAACTGCACCAGTCCGGTTCGTACCGCGACCTGTAAACTCGCGGTGGCGGAATTGCTGCAGCACGCATGAACGGCTGCTGTTCCTTCTGCAAGGCAGCGCGAAAATTTTTGGCATATGCAGAAAAACCGGTGCCGCGTGCGCACGCAGCGTGAAAATCGAATTCACGGAGAGGGCTCGACTCGGTCATCTGACGCTTTCAGCCTGGCATCTTCGAATTCGTGGTGTCCGAATGACCGGGGCGCGGACCTTTCAACATCCCACATCTGTATAGGCGTTCCTATTCGCGTTTTCTCTCGCCGATGGCGTCGCGGACCTGGATCGCCCAGTGCAGCCGCTCGAGCCCCTGCCACACCTTCTTCGTTCCCGGCAGTCCCTGCCGCGAGGAGGGATGCGACCCGACGAGCCGCCCGAGGTCGATGACGACCGCCCGGATGTCGGGCGCCCTCTCGACGTACCGGTGGCCCTGCGCCTCCAGCAGCGTGTGAAGCAGGTCGATGTCCTCCTCCGGGAACGCCTCGGTCGCGGGCGTTTCGGGGCGCTCCCGCGCGAGGACGGTCAGGTCGGCGACGTGGACGGCGGTGACGGCGTCGAAGGCGAGGCACTTGCGCAGGTCGTCGGCGCTGTCCAGCCGGCGGTCCTTGATCCGGGTCCCGGTCTTCAACGTTCGGAACCAGGTTTCAATCGCTCACCTTGTCCGGTACCAGTCTAGGACGGTCGCGGCGTGCATGGCGCCGGCCTCCCCCTCCGCCGGGCGCTCGGTGGTCAGCAGCAGCCAGTGCAGCGAGTCGTCGCCGTCGGCCCCGGTCTCGGTCGCCGAGACCGAACATGGGCAGCGGGTCCGCGCCGCGGTCCCAGCACGGCGGCACGTTCCCGACCTCCGCCGCGCGGATCTCGAGGCGGGCGACGCGCTCCTTGCGGGATCGCGGGCCGCCGGCGGCCGGGATCGTCAGCTCCGTCACCGCAACGGGCGGCATGGCCGCGACGTGCTCCCAAAGGCATTCCTTCCCGCCGTCCGGCGTCGTCACCCGCTGCTTCGCCGATCGGCTCGCGCGGACCAGCAGCGCGTTCCTGCCGTCGACGGCGTGGGCGAGGAGGTCCCAGAAGTCGCCCTCGCGGTCGCAGAAGGAGACCACCCGTGATCGATGGCGCCGCCGCCGCCGGACAGCGCGGCGTGGTCGAACCAGCGAGGACCGTTGATGCTGATGACGGAGCCGGCGCACTTCCAGCGGCGAGGGTCGCGGGGGTCCCTGCGATAGCCGAGGCGCTCGGCAAGGGGTTCGAGCGGCTGGCTGCGGATCTCGTCGAGGTGCCGATCGTCCCAAAGCCGGATCATTGGCGACGGTTGCCCGCAGGGGATGGCGCGAAGCGGTCGGGCGGTCGGTGCCTTGCGTTCCCGTTCCCGTTCCCTCCAACGCCTAGGGGTTGCGCCGGAACGGGAACGGGAACGCGCCCGCCTTCAGGCTGCATCGCCGGCCAGGCGGTAGCAGGACCCGGAAGCCCGCTCGACGCGTCCCTCGCGGACCAGCTTGTGCAGCGTCTCGCCGACGGTCGCGTTGCGCGCGGCGACGCGCTGCCGGATTTGGACTTGGGTGAGCGGCGCCCCGGCATCGGCGAGCGCCTGCACAACGCGCTGCTCGGGCGTCGGGCGCTCCGGCCTCGCGCCGTCCGGCACCTGCTTCCGCAGCTGCAGGGCGGCTCCGCTGCCGCCGTCGGCAAGCTCGATGTCGAGATCGGCGAGACCGGGGGCAGCGCGATGCTCGACGGTCATGACGATCTTTCCGTCCCGGCGCCTGAGGTAGAGGTTGCTGTCGCCCCAGGCGTGCAGCTCGCTGCTGCCCCGCAGCGCCTGTCCGGGCCGGCTGGCGCTGCTTTTGCGGGCGTGGTGGACGAGCAGCACGGCGGTCCCGGAGCGGCGCTGCACGTCCCGCAGGAAGCCGAGGATCGGCGCGATCTCCGCGACGGCGTTCTCGTCGACGCCGTGCAGCCGGACCAGGGGATCGAGGACCAGAAGCCGGGATCCGTGCCGCTCGACGGTCTCCAGCAGCCGCTGCCGGTCGGCCGCGTGGTCGAGGCGCAGGACGGGCACGTCGATGACCGCGATGTCCAGGGTTCCGAAGTCGGCGTCCGCCGCCGCGGCGATGCCCTGGAGGCGGCGGCGCACGATGTGGCCGGCGTCCTCGGCGGCGAACATCAGCACCGGACCGGGCTGCACCGCCGGGAAGCGGCGCAGGCAGGTAAGCGATTAAACTACGACGTTTCTGGGTGACCCGAGCCGCATTTTTCGTTTGACTGCATAGCCCGCCCGTCCTATTTGCTTTCCGTCGGGGCGAATCACTTCGGAGGCAGCGAT